>CAUJJV010000145.1 GCA_963205375.1 Pseudomonadota bacterium | reverse complement strand
GTTCGGCATCAGCTTCACCGCCACGCTGTTCAACCAGGCCGGCGCGCTGGTGCATGTGTACACCGATGGCAGCGTGCAGGTGAACCACGGCGGCACCGAAATGGGCCAGGGCCTGCACACCAAAATTTCACAGATCGTGGCGGACGAGCTGGGCATTCCGTTTGCCAAGGTGCTGGCCACCGCCAGCGACACCAGCAAGGTGCCTAACGCCTCCGCCACCGCCGCATCGGCTGGCACCGACCTCAATGGCCGCGCGGCCCAGTTCGCCGCCCGCCATGTGCGCGACAACCTGGCCGCGTTTGTCTGTGGGCTCGATGGTGTGGGTGCCGGTGCGGTGCGCTTTGAAGGCGGCCAGGTCATCACCCCCAAGACCACACGCAAGTTTGAAGACGTGGTGGGCATGGCCTACGCCAACCGCATCCAGCTCTGGAGCGACGGCTTCTACCGCACGCCCAAAATCCACTACGACAAGACCACGCTGACCGGACGGCCCTTCTACTACTTTGCCTACGGCGCCGCCTGCACCGAGGTGGCCATCGACACCCTGACCGGCGAGAGCAAGGTGCTCAAGGTCGACATCCTGCACGACGTGGGCCGCAGCATCAACCCGGCCATCGACATCGGCCAGATTGAAGGCGGCTTTGTGCAGGGCATGGGCTGGCTCACCACCGAGCAGCTGGTGTGGAACGACAAGGGCACCCTCGCCACCCACGCGCCTAGCACCTACAAGATTCCCACAGCAGGCGATGTGCCGGAGCACTTCAAAATCGACCTCTGGCCCGAACCCAATCGCGAGGACAACGTGTTCGGCAGCAAGGCCGTGGGCGAACCCCCGTTCATGCTCGGCATCAGCGTGTACGAGGCGCTACGCGATGCCGTGGCGCGGGCCCGCGGGGATGGTAGTGCGGTGCAGTTGACTGCGCCGGCTACGGCGGAAAATGTGTTGAAGGCGCTGGGGGATTGAGGGACGTCCGGTTAATGCTGGACGGCTTCTGCGTGCAACTTCAGTCCAAGTGCAGCCATGACTTTCAGAATGGTGTCGAAGCTGGGGGCGCGATCACCGGACAACGCCTTGTAGAGACTTTCACGCGAGAGCCCAGCATCCCGTGCAACCTGCGTCATACCTTTGGCGCGAGCGATATCGCCAAGCGCCTTGGCAATGAAAGTTGCATCGCCGTCTGCTTCTTCGATGCTCGCTTCAAGGTACGCAGCCATTTCTTCAGGGGTACGAAGATGCTCTGCGACGTCGTAACGGGTAGTTTCTGTTTTAGCCATTTTTCATTCCTTCAGGTTTCGCGCCAACCGCAATGCCGTTTTGATGTCTGCGGCTTGTGTTGATTTTTCGCCACCGGCCAGGAGAATCACAACCTCCCGACCACGCTTGGTGAAGTACACCCGGTAGCCGGGACCAAAGTCAATGCGTAGCTCAGAGACACCCTCGCCAACGGGTTTCACATCGCCGGGGTTTCCGCTGGCCAGCCGCTCAATCCTGACCAAGATACGAGCACGCCCTTGGATGTCACGAAGATCATCAATCCAAGCCGCGTAGACATCGGTTTTGCGGATTTGAAGCATGGATCGACTGTAGCCAATAGACTACAGATTGTCAATGCTGGAAGAAAAACGCCAGAAATGGTTTCTTAAGGTAACCGGCTGCTTGCGACAGAAGGCCGAGAAGCGCGCCGACACCGCAAGGCGTCCGTGTTGACGATTTGTTAGGTGTTTCCATCAGCCTTCTTCGCGCTGCCGTGCCCGCGATGCTCAGTAAGGGGTTCTTCGCATTCGTGAATGACTTCGCCGGTCTCGATGTCTGTGATCCGCTCGAAATAGCAATTGCTAACCTTGTCCCAATGCCGCTCCTTAATGACCATGCGTCCGTTAGCTGACATCTCGGGGCCGATGACTTGCTCGCGCTCCGGCTTGCCATACCCCGTGGTCGGATTGCCTCCTTTATCTCGATCGCGTTGCTTGATGGTCATGGCACCGTGTTCGCGCAGGTGCACGTGGCCGAAGAAGGCCATTGTGAAAGTCTTACCGCCCCAGTTTGGGCATGCTGCGGTTTCGGAGGTGCGTAGTTCTTCAGTACCGATGTTTTGCCCGCATTGCACGCACGTGGATTGATGCACGACAACACCTAACTTGATATATGAGTGAAACCTGTCTTATGAACAAAGTCGATTCTGGTCATGGTTTCGCTCCCCGGATTTGTAAGTCCTTGATTTATAACCGAGCATGGCCGGGTGCCTAGCTCAGCCCTTAATATAGAACGGACTTATACCCATGCATTGAAAGTGGCCGCAGGAGGGACCCAAAGCCCACTCGAATCGTTGGTGGAACTGTCGGCTTGAAAGACCACGTGCTCTGCAACATGGCGGAGGCCTGGGCGCACTTGGCTTAACATCCCCGCACCGCTGCAAGCGCAACAAGAGGAAGACAACCATGAAAGAAAACACCATCCGCCGCCGCACCCTGCTGGCGGGCGCCGCTGCCCTGGGCTCCGTCGCCCTGCCCTCCCTGGCCCAGAGCAAGACCGTGCTGCGCATCTCCACCCCCGCCGTGCCCGACGACTGGCACGCCAAGATGTGGACCGTGTTCAAGGACACGCTGGAAAAAAGCGCACCGGGCGAGTTTGATGTGCAGATCAACCTCAACGCCTCGCTGTTCAAACAGGGCACCGAGCCGGCCGCCATGGCGCGCGGCAATCTGGAGCTGACCACGGTGTCGGCGTCGGACATTGCCAAGCTGGTGCCGGAGTTTTCCATCTTCACCGCGGGCTATGTGGTGCGCGACCCGGCGCAACAGCAAAAGATTTTCAATGGCCCCATTGGCGCCGAGCTGTTCAAGACGGTGGCCGAAAAGATGGACATCACCCCCCTGTCCACCTGCTACCTGGGCACGCGCCAGGTCAACCTACGCGAAGTGCGCAACGTCAAGACTCCCGCCGACCTCAAGGGCGTGAAGCTGCGCATGCCCGGCTCCAAGGACTGGCTGTTTCTGGGCGAGGCGCTGGGCGCCACCGCCACGCCGCTGGCCTTTGGCGAGGTGTACCTGGGCCTGAAAACCGGCACCATCGACGGCCAGGACAACCCCCTGCCCACGGTGCGCGCGGCCAAGTTCTACGAGGTCACCAAACAGATCGTGATGACCAGCCACCTGGTGGACGGACTGTTCATTGCCATCTCCAACAAGAGCATGAACGCGCTCAATGCCGCGCAAAAAGCCAAGGTACTCGCCGCCGCCCAGGCCGCAGCGGCCTACAACAACGAGAACCGCCTCAAGGAAGAAGCCCAGCTGGTGGAGTTCTTCAAGAAGGAAGGCCTGCAGGTCACAGTGCCCAATGTGGATGCCTTCCACAAATCGGTGCAGGCTACCTACATGGCCTCGGACTACGCCAAGGTCTGGCCCAAGGGCCTGCTGGACCGCATCAACGCCACCAAGTAAATGGCCCGCTGGCTGCAGCGCGCTGCCAACCTGGTTGGTGGCGGCTTGTTCCTGACGCTGTTTATCGTCTTCATCATCCAGATCACGGCGCGCTTTGGCTTCAACAAGCCATTGCCGTGGACGGATGAGGCGGCGGTGATTCTCTACATCTGGGTCATCCTGTGGGCGGCCGCCGTGGTG
>CAUJJV010000144.1 GCA_963205375.1 Pseudomonadota bacterium | reverse complement strand
TTGGAGAACTGTAATGAAAAAACTCGTAGCACTTGCCCTGGCCGCTTGCGCCCTGGCTCCTGCTTTTGCCCAGACCAATGTAGGCGTGTCCATCGGGGTGTACCAGCCGGGGGTGTATGGCCGCATTGACATTGGCAACTTTCCGCAGCCCCAGGTGATTTATCCGCAGCCGGTCATCATTCACCATCCGCCCGTGGCGGTGTACCAGCAGCCGGTGTACCTGTATGTGCCACCCGGCCACCAGAAGAACTGGCGCAAGCATTGCAGCCGCTACAACGCCTGCGGTCAGCCGGTGTATTTTGTGCAGGAACGCTGGATTCGTGATCGCTACGACGAGCGTCGCGGCCATGATGACCGCCGCGATGATCGCTATGACGGGCGCCGGGACGACCGCGGCGACTTCCGTCATGACAACGGCCACGGTCGCGACAAGCATGGTAAAGACGACAGAGGCCGGCACGGCCGGGGCGATTAACCCTGCCCTGCAGCCAGTCGCGGCAGGCTGACCACCACTTCCAGCCCCGGTTGCGCATTGCGGACCGTGAAGGTGCCGCCATGGGCCTGTGCCACCAGGCGGCACAGATACAAGCCCAGCCCCACACCGCCGCCCTCACGGGTACGGGCGGTGTCGGGCCGGTAGAAGGGTTGGCCCAGCTGGGACAGCTGCTCTTCTGCCACACCGGGGCCAAAGTCACGCACCACCAGTTGCACACCACCGGTGGCGTCTGGCTGCGCGCTGATAACGGGCGGCGCACCGCCCGCGGGCGTGAAGCGCAGCGCGTTGTCCAGCAGGTTGCGCACCAGCAGGCGCATACGGGTGGCATCCAGTGCCAGGTGCGGCAGCTGGGTGCTGACATCCTGCTGCACCGCGGCGCCGGCGGGTAGGCTACCCACTACGTCAGCTACCAGGGCGGACAGATCGACCTCTTCGGTATGCAGCGCGGCATGGCGGCTGGAGAGGCGTTCGCTTTCCAGCAGGTCGGTCACCAGGTCGCGCATCAGGGCCAGGTCGCGCAGCAAGGCCTCGCGGCTGGGTTGCACGTCAGGCGTTTCAGGCAGCAGTTCGGTGTTGAGGCGCGCGCGGGTCAGCGGGCTGCGCAGTTCATGGCTGATGGCCAGCAATAACGCGCGCTTGGCTTCCAGCATCTGGTGGATGTCGGCGCCCATGGTGTTGATGGTGGCCGCGAGTTCACCCAACTGATCGGGGCGGTGCGCGTGCTTGACCGTGATGGGCTGCGCAAAGTCGCCCGCGCCAAAACGCAGAGCCCCCGCACGGATGTCATCCAGCGGCCGCAGCATGCGCCGCACGCGGGCATAGGCTATCGCGGTGAGCAGCAACAGAATGCCCAGCGTGGCCCAGCCGATGAAGCGCGGCCGGTCGTGCCAGACCTGCACATTGAGGCCGAAGCGGACATGGTGCCCATCGGCCAGGGTGCGCTCAAAAAAGCGGGGGCCATCGGAGGACCAGCGCGCTTCGCGCTGCGCGTCGTAATCGGGTTCGCCGGGGTTGCTGCGCCAGTTGACCGTGGGGCCGCTGATGCGCACGCTCACGGGCAGCCGCTGGGTGATGGCGCGTGCACGCTCCACGTCGGGCGGGGTGCCAATTTCGGCGGCGAGCCTGTCGACATAGTCCACCACCAGCGGACGCGCCGCATCACGCCAGCCAATGCGCAGCGCGTACTGCATGCCAAACACGAAGGTTGCCGTCATGGCCAGAGCCAGCAGCAGGAACATGGCCACCAGCCGCACGCGCAGCGAGTGGGCCAGCGCGTGGCGCGCGCGGCGATGCCAGTGGGCCTTTGCCCCCACGCTTCCCGCTGCGCGTGGTTCGCTGCCCCCCGAGGGGGCCTTCGCGCCTTGGGGCGGCCCGGCGGCGCTCATGCTTGCAGGCGCACCAGCGCCAGGGTGTAGCCCGCATTGCGCAAGGTCTTGATGCAGTCCAGCGGCTCGAGTTTCTTGCGTACACGGCTCACCACGATGTCGACCGCGCGGGTGTACAGCTCGGCCTCGTGGCCGCGCAGCTGGTTGAGGATGTCGTCACGGCTGAACACCTTGCCAGGGGCACGGGCGAGCAGCAGGAGCAGGTCAAATTCGGTGCTGGTGAGGTCCAGGGTTTCGCCTGCGCGCAGCACCGTGCGGGTGGTGGCGTTGACCACCAGGCCGTCAAAAACCAGGGTGTTGCCATCACCTGAAACCAGCTTGGCAGCAGGTGACGCGATGCGCCGGCGCAGCACGGTCTGCACCCGGGCCACCAGTTCCCGCGGCTCAAACGGCTTGGGCACATAGTCATCCGCCCCCAGCTCCAGTCCGACCACGCGATCCATCACCTCACCGCGAGCGGTGAGCATGACTATGGGGATATCGCTGTCCTTGCGGATGGCGCGGCACAGGGCAAAGCCATCCATCTCGGGCAGCATCACGTCCAGAATAGCGGCATCCACCCCTCCCTGCTTCAAACGCGCCAGCCCCTCGCTGGGTTTGAGCGCGCACTCCAGCAGCATGTCAAAGCGTGCAAAGTACGCGGCCAGCGGGGGGCCGAGTTGTGCGTCGTCGTCAATCAGCAGGATGCGGTGCATGGCAAATCAGTGGAGTGCTTGCGCATTGTCCCACCGGCTTTGTGTGCACGCTCAGCCGTGGCGAAACCAGCGGCCACGGCCTTCCATGTAGTCGCGCACCTTCTGCTGCTGGGCGGGGTTCAGGCTGTTGTAGAAGTCTGCCAGCGCAGCAATTACCTCGGGGCTCTTGGTCTGCAGCGCAGCGGTCTTGTCGTTGATGAGCGTCTGGGCACGGGCCGTGTCGAACTTGTCACCGGCGACCAGGGCCTTCATCTCGGCACGCGGATCCTTGGTCTGGCCCACCAGCGCAGTACGCTGCTCGTACAGCTTGTCGCCCAGGGTGGCGAGGCGCTTCTTCTGGTCTTCGTTGAGGTCGAGCTTGCTCGCGACGCGGTCCACCATCTTGTCGCGTTTCTGGGCGTATTGCTCTGCGGTCATGCTGGCGCCATGGTCATGTGGACGGTGGCCACAGGCGGTCAGGCCACCGACCAACAGGGTGACGCCAAAGATGCCGATCAGGGTACGTTTGATATTGCGGCGGAAGAAATGTGCCATTGCGGTCTTTCGTACTCACGTGGAGTGGTTGAACATGACCGCAATGGTGCTCTTGGGAAGTCGATACTGGGTGTCAGCGCAGTTTCGGTTTGTTTCGTTTTATTTCAGGCAACTCGGCGTACGTCATGGAACTGCAACCTGGCTGGGTCACACTGCAGGTAATGTTTTTCGGGGGAATGGGACCATGGTTACAGGTAAGAGCGTGTCGCGTCGCGGGTTCAGCGCTGTCGTTTTGGCTAGCGCCCTGGTGGGGATGGGTGCATGGGCGCAGGGTGGTACCGCGACCGCGTTCCCGGAGCGTCCGGTCAAGATCGTGGTGCCCTTTGCACCAGGTGCTGGCACGGATGCCATGGCACGCCTGATGGCCCAGAAGCTGGGCGAGGTCATGGGTGCCAGTTTTGTGGTGGAAAACCGCACGGGGGCTTCCGGCGCCATTGGTACCCAGTATGTGGCGCAGCAGCCTGCCGATGGCTACACATTGCTGCTGGTGGCATCGCCCTTCACCACGGTGGCAGCGGCCTCTCCCACGGCAGGATACGACCCGGTGCGCAGTTTTTCCCCGGTGGGCATGATCGCCAGCGGCCCCCTGGTCTGGGCGGCCAACAACCAGTTACCGGCCAGTTCCATGCGGGAACTGGTGGCATTGGCCCGTGCAAAGCCAGGCGAACTCAACTACGGCTCTGCCGGCGCGGGCGGTGTGAACCATCTCGTGCTGGAGTTGCTCAAGATAAAGACCAACACCTTCATCACCCACATTCCCTACCGCGGCGTAGCACCCGCAGCCATGGACATGGTGGCTGGCCAGATACATCTGGTCACTGGCACCATTCCCGCCCTGCTGCCACTGATCAAGGATGGACGCATCAAGGCGCTGGCCGTGACCAGTGCGAAGCGCTCACCGGCGCTGCCCAACGTACCCAGCATGTCCGAAGCAGGATTCAGCGGTTTTGATGTGCAGAACTACTTTGCCCTGGCGGCCCCGGCTGCCACGCCACCAGCGGTGATCGAAAAACTCAATGCCGCGCTCAACAAGGTGATTGCCTTGCCTGAAGTCCTGGCCCGCTTCCAGCTGGAGGCGGTTGCCCCCATGCCCGGCACACCGGCGGCACAGGCGAGGTTCATCCAGGCGGATTACCAGGCCTGGCGCGAGGTGGTGCAGACACAGAAGCTGAAGCTGGACTGAACAGTCCTAACGCGCCAGCACCGCCTGCAGAGCCACGCCGGTGTGCGTGGCCAGCTGCACGACCTCTTCCGGAGTGGCAGCAGCCACCACACGCCCGCCGCCATTGCCGCCGTCTGGTCCCAGGTCAATGACCCAGTCGGCTTCGGCAATCACGTCCAGGTCGTGCTCGATCACCACCGCGCTATGGCCACCATTGACCAGCCGGTGCAACACATGGATGAGCTTTTCCACATCGGCCATGTGCAGGCCCACGGTGGGTTCGTCCAGCACGTAGAGCGTGTGCGGCACCTTGTTGCCGCGCTTGCCGATGTCGTCGCGCACCTTGCTGAGTTCGGTGACCAGCTTGATGCGCTGGGCTTCGCCGCCGCTCAGGGTGGGTGACGGCTGCCCCAGCGTCAGGTAGCCCAGGCCCACGTCCTTGAGCAGCTGAAGCGGATGGGCAATGACCGGCATGGCGGCAAAGAAGTCCACCGCCTCATCCACCTCCATTTGGAGCACATCGCCAATGTTTTCTCCGCGCCAGGTGACAGCCAGTGTCTCGGGGTTGAAGCGCGCGCCCTTGCAGGTTTCGCACACCACTTTCACATCGGGCAGAAAGCTCATACCGATGGTGCGCATGCCCTGCCCTTCGCAGCTGGGGCAACGGCCTTCGCCGGTGTTGAAGCTGAATCGGTTGGCCGCATAACCGCGCGCCTTGGCCTCTAGGGTATCGGCAAAGAGCTTGCGGATGGTGTCCCAGAACCCGATGTAGGTCGCAGGACAACTGCGTGGCGTTTTGCCGATGGGGGTCTGGTCTACTTCGAGCACGCGGTCGATGGACTCGTAGCCCTCGACACCATCGCAGCCCGTCCACTGGATTTTTTCACCCGCGTCGAGTGCATCGCGGCCGGCTTTGGTGCTGCGTTTTTGCACGGCGGTCTGCACGTTGGCGAGCAACACATCACGCGCCAGCGTGGACTTGCCGGAGCCGCTGACGCCAGTAATGGCCACCAGGCGCTTGAGCGGCACATGGGC
>CAUJJV010000143.1 GCA_963205375.1 Pseudomonadota bacterium | reverse complement strand
AGCAATGGATCAAAGTGGACATGGTGTTCTCCAAGCCGCCAGCCGGTGGGGCGTTGAACTGGTGCGGATTGTGGAGTCGTGTCAGCCATGAATCTGCATCAAATGACTTGACCATCGCCACCGAGAAGGTTCAACGCACCTTGCATTCGATTGCGCAATCCTTTCCGCTTCACCATTTTTTGTTGCGCGGCTGCAGGCAGGTCGGTATGGCGAATCACGTTTTTCATGATCAGCGTGTCAATCAAGTCTTCCAGTACACGGACAAATTCAGCATCGGCTGCGTCGAATCCCGGGTTTGATACCCCGCCATTGAAAAACTGCGCCAGTTCAGGATCACTTTCATCCATAGGTTCGCTGCCTGGCAGAGCTTGTTTGGCGACGGCATGGATGGCTCCTTCCGCGTTGCGGATGATGTGAAACATGTTTGCTTGGCAGTTTCTTTGGAGGTTGGCGTGGAGTGTTTGTCTGATGTTATCAGTCCGACGGCGTCGATTGGATGGTCCTTGACATTTATGTATACCCCAGGTAGTATATGAAAATACTGTACCTAGTATTTGGAAATAAACATGAACATATCTTCATTGCCCACCGCGCAACCGGCTCGCAAGCTCGCTATCTTGGGCGCGGCGTGGGTGATGGTTGGTGCGGCTGTGCTTGGCTCCATGGCTCATGCTGAATCTGTGCCGGTTCCTACGGTCGCTGTTCAGTCCCAATCGTCGGGCGCGATGGTGGTATTGGATGGAGTGATTGAAGCGGTCAAGCAAAGCACCGTTTCGGCTCAGGCGTCAGGGCGCATTGCCACGTTTGTGGTCAAGGCCGGTGACAAGGTACGTGCTGGTCAAACGTTGGCAACGGTTGATGACCGGGAGGCTGCTACGGGCGTTCAGCGGAGTCAGGCGCAAGTCAACCAGGCGGAGGCCGAGTTGCGCAATGCTAAAGCCAATATGGAGCGCACCAAAGACCTTCAATCGAAGGGCTTTGTCAGCAAGGCTGCGCTGGATAGCGCCGAAGCGCAGTACCAAAGTGCCCAGGCAATGCGTGACCAGGCTACCGCCGGAGCGCGTCAATCTGGACTCGCACAGGGATTTACCCGGGTCACTGCGCCTTTTGACGGATGGGTTCTGCAAACCCATTCGCAGGTAGGCGATCTGGCGGTCCCCGGCAAACCGTTGATGACGGTCTATGCGCCACAACCCCTGCGTGCTGTGGTTCAGGTGCCAGCATCCCGCGCGCAAAGTGTGATGAAGGCGACGCAGACCACGATCAAGGTCGACAATGGAGCGGACAAGCCGATGTGGATTACGCCGGCCAGCCGGTCGGCTATTCCGTCTGCAGACCCGGTTTCGCAAACAACGGAGTGGCGTTTTGAGATCCCGGCGAAGGACGCCGTCAGCCTTGTTCCCGGCCAGCAGGTCAATGTCCAGTTTCTGCAAGCGCAGGCGGACCCGGTTGCCAGGCTTGTGGTTCCACTGGCTTCTGTTGTGCGGCGTGGTGAGTTGACAGCTGTCTATGTGTCAACCGGGCAGGGCTTTTCATTGCGCGCAGTGCGCCTTGGCGCGCAACAGAGTGGCGATCGCGTAGAGGTGCTGGCAGGCCTGTCTGCCAGCGATGTGGTTGCAATGGATCCTGTGCGCGCGGGTTCGACTGGTGCACAGCCAGCCAAGTCTTCCAAGTGAGTCAGCCATGACTGAGCAAAACAAAATGGGCATATCAGGTCGCATCGCTGCAGCCTTTCAGTCCAACGCGCTGACGCCGCTGCTTGCCCTGGTCGCGCTGCTACTGGGCTTGTTTGCCGTACTGGTCACGCCACGTGAAGAAGAGCCACAGATTAACGTCACCATGGCAAATGTACTGATCCCCTTCCCGGGAGCCAGTAGTGTGGACGTTCAGAATATGGTGGCGCGCCCGGCAGAACAGGTGCTAGGGCAGATAGCTGGGATCGAGCACACATATTCCGTAGCGCGGCCAGGCATGGCTGTGCTGACCATCCAATTCAAGGTTGGGGTACCGCGCACTGAGGCATTGGTGCGGCTGTATGACGTGCTCAATGCCAATCAGGATTGGGTGCCGCGCGAGTTGGGAACCCTGACGCCCATCGTCAAGCCGAAAGGGATTGACGATGTTCCGGTGATTGCGGTCACGCTCTGGAGCAAAGACGGCCTTCCTGCGGTAGAACTTGAAACCGTCGCCCATTCGGTCGAGGCGGAGCTCAAGGCCGCACCTGGCGTGCGCGAGGTCAAAACCATCGGCGGTCCAGGGCGCGCAGTACAGGTATTCCTGGATCCTGCGCGTCTGCGCGCCCGCAACGTGGATGTGATTGCACTGCGCAAGATGCTGGGCGCTGCCAACTTCGGGATGCCAGCGGGTGCTGTGCTGGATAACTCCAGGTCGCAGACAGGTGTGCAAATGCTGACGGTGGATGCTGGCGAATTTCTGCGGTCAGCGGAAGATGTGGGAGACATGGTGGTGGGCGTCTCGGGAGGCAAGCCGGTCTTTCTGCGCGATGTCGCCCGTGTGGAAGAAGGCGCGCAGCAGGCCCAGCGTTACGTGTCTTTTACGAATGCGGGCGGTCAGGCCAACCCGGCAGTCACGATCAGTGTGACCAAAAAGCCAGGTGAGAACGCCGTGGATGTATCGCGCGCAGTTCGCGCACGCCTGGACGCGCTGCGAAACACCGTCATCCCCGACAACCTTGAGGTCACTGTTACGCGAGACTACGGAGAAACTGCAGCAGAGAAAGCCAACAAGCTGATTCAGAAGCTCGCATTTGCAACGGGCTCGGTGATTTTGCTGGTGGGTTTTGCCCTGGGTCGTCGGGAAGCCTTGATTGTGGGTGCTGCAGTGATATTGACGCTGATGGCAACTTTGTTTGCCTCCTGGGCTTGGGGTTTCACGCTCAATCGCGTGTCTTTGTTTGCATTGATTTTTTCCATCGGAATTCTGGTGGACGATGCCATCGTGGTGGTGGAGAACATCCATCGACACCAGCAGCTCACACCCGGAGCCGCACTGAAGGACATCATTCCCCGGGCCGTCGATGAAGTCGGAGGCCCCACCATTCTGGCCACGCTGACCGTCATTGCGGCATTGCTGCCCATGGCCTTCGTGTCGGGCTTGATGGGGCCCTACATGAGCCCGATTCCGATCAACTCCAGTCTGGGTATGGCGTTATCACTGGCGATTGCCTTTACCGTGACGCCCTGGTTGGCTCTGCAGTTCATGAAAGAGCACGATTCTCATGCGGCGGATGCCGGGCACGCAAAACCAGCGGCATCGGCCACCAAAGTGCAACGATTGTTCCAGGCCGTTCTGACGCCTTTGCTCAACAGTGCGCGCAAACGGTGGTTGCTTCTGGGTGGGATCATGGCGGCTCTGTTGCTGTCTGTGGGGTTGACGCTGGTGCAATGGGTCGTCCTGAAAATGCTGCCATTTGATAACAAGAGTGAGTTCCAGGTGGTGGTGGATATGCCTGCTGGTACCGCCCTGGAAGAAACTGCAGCGACGTTGCAGGATCTGGGGACGTTTCTCGCCCAACAGCCTGAGGTGCTGAACTTGCAGACCTACGCAGGAACAGCCTCGCCCATTACGTTCAATGGCTTGGTGCGCCAATACTATTTGCGCGCCGATGCTGAACAAGGCGATGTGCAGGTTAATCTGGTCGACAAGCAGCATCGCAATGAAAAAAGCCATGTCATCGCCCAGCGTCTGCGGCCCGGGCTGGAAGAAATCGGACGCAAGCACAATGCCCGCGTCAAAGTCGTGGAGGTTCCACCTGGTCCTCCTGTCATGTCACCGCTGGTTGCGGAAGTCTATGGACCGGATGAGGCTGGTCGGCAGAAGCTAGCAATCGAAGTAGCGCGTTCCTTTGGTGCGACGGCAGATATCGTGGGTGTCGATACCAGTTTGCGGGAAGATGCTCCCCGCGCATTCCTGAAGGTGCGCCGGCAGAGGGCGGAGTCTCTGGGTATCCCGGTGGCTGCCATCGCCCAAACGGTATCGGATGCTCTGTCGGGTGCTGACGCGGCCTACTTGCATGACCAGCAGTCCAAATACCCGGTTCCGGTGCGGATGCAACTGCCGCCGGAAAGCCAGGTGGGTCTTGACGCCATTCTGGCTCTGCCCATGCGTGCTGCAAATGGACAGTTGATTCCGCTGTCGGAACTGGTGCAGGTCGAACGCGGAGTCATTGACAAGCCGCTCTTCACCAAAAATTTGATGAGCGTGACGTATGTCATGGGTGATATGGCAGGCAAGCTGGACTCGCCGTTGTATGGCTTGTTTGCCATTCGCGACCATCTCGCCGAGAGCTATAAGTCGCGTCCGGATCCGACTGGCGAATACTGGATCAATCAGCCGACAGACCCCTATCGGCAATACGCCATCAAATGGGACGGTGAGTGGCAAATCACCTATGAGACCTTCAGAGACATGGGCGCCGCCTATGCAGTGGGTCTGGTGTTGATCTATCTGCTGGTGGTTGCCCAGTTCAGGAGTTACCTGACGCCTCTGGTGATCATGGCGCCGATTCCCCTGACCATCATCGGTGTGATGCCGGGGCACGCTCTTTTGGGAGCGCAGTTCACTGCTACGTCGATGATCGGCATGATTGCACTGGCCGGAATTATTGTGCGCAACTCCATCCTGCTGGTCGATTTCATTGAGCTGCAGGTCAGTCAGGGCATGGCGTTCAAGGAGGCTGTGCTGCAGTCCGCGACAGTACGTGCGCAACCCATTGCCCTGACCGGTTTGGCTGCCATGATCGGTGCGTTCTTCATTCTTGACGATCCCATCTTCAATGGATTGGCGGTCTCACTCATTTTTGGCATTCTGGTATCCACCTTGCTCACGCTGGTGGTGATCCCGGTCCTTTATTACGCGCTGTACCGGCGTCGTATGGAATCGCGCACAGACGCGACTGGTCTTGAAGTCAATCCCGGCTAAAGCACCCAACTACTCAGGAGACAAATCCATGGCCCATATTGTTATCGTCGGAGCTGGTATCGGCGGCATGCCTGCCGCCTACGAAATCCGCGAACTGCTTGGAAAAGAGCACCGTGTCACCGTTGTCAATGCAACGGACTACTTCCAGTTTGTACCGAGCAATCCCTGGATTGCGGTGGGCTGGCGCGAGCGCGAGCAGATCACTTTGCCTATCGCCCCCTACCTGCAGCGCAAGGGCATTGACTTCATCGCCAAGCCCGTCACTGCCATTGATGCAGCCGCCAACCGCTTGACGCTTGGCGGCGACCAAGCGCTTGACTATGACTACCTGGTGATCACGACCGGTCCCAAACTCTCCTTCAGCGAGGTGCCGGGAGCGGGGCCCGCCTCCGCAGGTGGTGGTGGTTTCACGCATTCCATCTGCAGTGTGGACCATGCACAAGAATTCTTTGCGGACTACCAGAAGTTTCTGGAGAATCCCGGGCCGGTCGTGATTGGTGCCATGCCGGGTGCGAGTTGCTTTGGACCCGCCTACGAATTCGCCTTCATTCTCGATACCGACCTGCGTAAACGCAAGCTGCGCAACAAAGTGCCCATTACCTATGTCACCAGTGAGCCCTACATTGGACATTTGGGTTTGGGGGGAGTGGGAGACAGCAAATCGATGCTCGAGTCTGAAATGCGCAACCGTGACATGAAGTGGATTACGAACGCCAAAACCACCAAGGTCGAGGACGGAAAGCTATTCGTCACACAGTTGGATGATCTGGGCAACGTGTACAAAGAACACGAAGTCGGCTTCAAACTGTCGATGATGTTGCCTGCCTTCAAGGGCGTGGATGCAGTAGCTGCCGTGCCGAACCTGTGCAATCCGCGTGGGTTTGTACTGATCGACGAATTCCAGCGAAGCAAGGCCTATCAGAATATTTTCTCAGCCGGTGTGTGCGTTGCAATTCCCCCCGTAGAGGTCACACCGGTGGCGACCGGGACGCCCAAAACCGGGTACATGATCGAGAGCATGGTCGGTGCTATTGCGCATAACATTGCCGCTGACCTTGCGGGTAAGCCCGCTACGTCCAAAGGCACCTGGAATGCCATTTGCCTGGCTGACATGGGTGATACCGGTGCCGCGTTTGTCGCACTGCCCCAAATCCCGCCCCGCAATGTGAACTGGTTCAAAAAGGGCAAATGGGTTCACCTGGCAAAAATTGGTTTTGAGAAATACTTCATGCGCAAGATTCGCAATGGCAATTCCGAGCCTGTGTATGAGAAGTATGTACTCAAGGCACTGGGCATAGTCCGCCTGACCGAGAAAAGCAAACCCTGATTCGTTTCATTTTTTTATAGGAGTATTTTTATGACCATTGAACGTTACATCCGAGTACTGGCTGGTTTTTTTGTGATGCTGTCACTTGCATTGGGTATCGAAGGTAGTCCCATCTTTGTCAGCAAGTGGGCACTGGCTTTTACTGCATTTGTGGGGCTCAACTTGTTTCAGTCGGGCTTCACCAATTTCTGTGCTCCCGGCATTCTGTTGCGCAAGCTGGGTGTTCCCGACAACGGGGCCTCTTGCGGGCGCTAAGTCGGTCGGACGCAAATGCGGCATAGGTCTTACCCATTGACGAAAGTTGTACTGTGACAGTGCTCAGTGATTCCCAGGCTCGCACGGATGTACTTAACCGGCTGCGCCGCGCGGAGGGCCAGATACGCGGTATCCAGCGCATGGTGGAGGAGGGGGAGGACTGCCTGAAGATAGGGCAGCAGTTTTCTGCTGTGCGCAAGGCGCTGGATAGTACCTATCTGCGCATGACAGTCTGCTTTATGGAGCAGGAACTGTCTGCGCGCATGGAACCCGATGAGGCCCAGAAGGCCGACCTTGGGGTCATGCTCAAAGATATGGAAGCCTTACTCGCCCGGATGGGCTGAGGCAATCACCCCTCCACCCAGGCACACCTCGCCGGCATACACCACGGCCGATTGGCCCGGCGTAACCGCCCACTGGGGTTCGCCGAAATGCAGGTTGAATCCGTCCGTGGTCGCGCCGGTAATACGGCACGTGGCGTCCGCCTGCCGGTATCGCGTCTTTGCAGCCAACCCGGCGTCTGAAGGGGGGGCTCCAGCGACCCAGCTGGCATCCTGCGCTTCCAGTGACATGGACTGCAGCCACGGATGGTCATGGCCTTGCACCACCCACAAGGTATTGGATGCCATGTCTTTGCGTGCCACAAACCACGGGGTGTGTTCTCCGCCACCCTTCTGTGCGCCTTTGGCCTTGAGGCCGCCAATGCCCAAGCCCTGGCGCTGTCCGAGCGTATAGAAGGACAGCCCCACGTGCTGGCCAATCGTGCGGCCTTTGGGGTCCTTGATGGGGCCAGGCTCCTTGGAGATATAGCGGTTCAGGAACTCGCGAAACGGTCGCTCACCAATAAAGCAGATCCCGGTCGAGTCTTTCTTCTTGGCGTTGGGCAGCCCGATCTCTGCGGCAATGCGCCGGACCTCGGTTTTGTGCAGTTCGCCGACCGGGAACAGCGTTTTGGACAGTTGCGCCTGATTCAACCGGTGCAAAAAGTAGCTCTGGTCTTTGGACGCATCCAGACCTTTCAGCAGTTCAAACAGTCCGGTGGACAGGTTGTGTCGGACACGGGCATAGTGACCTGTGGCGATGTTTTCAGCCCCGAGACGCATGGCATGATCCAGAAACGCCTTGAATTTGATTTCTGCGTTGCACAGGATGTCCGGATTGGGGGTGCGTCCAGCCTGGTATTCGCGGAGGAATTCGGAAAACACGCGGTCTTTGTAGTTGGCTGCAAAGTTGACGTGTTCAATCTCGATGCCCAGCACGTCGGCCACCGCAGCGGCATCGACAAAGTCGATGTTGGAGGAGCAATACTCGCTGTCATCGTCGTCCTCCCAGTTTTTCATGAAGATGCCGATGACCTCGTGCCCCTGCTGCTTCAGCAGATAGGCTGTTACGGCGGAGTCCACACCTCCACTCAGTCCGACGACGATTCTTTGTTTGCGCATGCCTGCCATTTTACCGGGGTGCAGTATTTCTGAATATTGAATGAAATTGACCTTTAGCCCCCGTCAGTGCTGCGGATATAGCTATAAATTCAGGAGCTAATTGGCCACACCAATGCACTGGCGTCGGTGGTCAGCACATCCAGCGGGTAGCGCTGGCCCCGCAGGTAATCCTCCATGCAGCGCAACACCATGGCGCTGCGGTGACGGGTCGCGCTCTGGCGAATCTCGTCGGCGCTGAGCCAGACCGTGCGCACGATGCCGGTGTCCAGACGGCGCTGGGCGTCGAACAAGCCGAGCTGACCGCAAAAAGCGAAACGCAGGTAGGTGATGTCCTGCAGCGGGGTACCGTTCTGCAGGTTGGCAGGGCGCTGAAATCGCGACAGGTAGATGCCCACCAGGGCCTGGGCCCGAAATGCATGGGCCGTTTCCTCTAGGACTTCGCGCTCGCACCCTTGCACCAGGGATTCGCCGGGTTCCAGATGGCCGGCCGGGTTGTTCAGCCGCAGGCCTTCAGGGGTGTGCTCTTCCACCAGCAGAAACCGGCCATCGTTCTCGATGACGGCTGCTACGGTGGTGCTGGGTTTCCAACGTTCGTTCATGGGGAATTATGTGCTGGAAACAAGGCGCTGTCTGCCAGTCCGCCAGTGGGGGGAGAGGCATCTAAGTGACTGTTGAGGCACCAAATTCAGTTACAGTTGAGTCGGCAATCCTTTCGCCAAGCTTACCGAGTGGCAGGCAGTGGCGCATTTCCACACACAGTTCGATATCAGGAGTCGCAATATGCAATCGGGACCATCCACTGCAGTACCGCAGCGTATCGGTGTGCCCAGGGAAATTTTCCCAGGCGAAAAGCGCGTGGCCACCGTGCCCGAAGCAGTACAGAAACTGATCAAACTGGGATTTGCCGTCTCTGTCGAGTCCGGTGCGGGGGTGCTGGCCAATTTTGACGATGAGAGTTTCCGCGATGCGGGTGCGGACGTGCTGCCGGATGCGGTGTCCCTGTGGGCGCAAGCCGATATCGTTTTCAAGGTGCGTGCCCCGACGTCGGACGAGATCGCGATGATGCGGCCTGGAACGACCCTCGTCAGCTTCATCTGGCCTGCCCAAAACCCGGAAATGCTGCAGCAACTGGCCGCCAGGCAGGTCACCGTGCTGGCCATTGACGCGCTGCCGCGTACCCTGAGCCGGGCCCAGAAGATGGACGCCCTGACCTCCATGGCCGGCGTTAGCGGCTACCGCGCTGTCATCGAGGCGGCCAACGC
>CAUJJV010000142.1 GCA_963205375.1 Pseudomonadota bacterium | reverse complement strand
GCCGGCAAGATCGAGCTCAAGACCTTCAACACCCTGGACGAGGTGCTGGGCGACAGCAGTGGCGTGACCGGCGTGCGACTGAAGAATGTCAACACCGGCAGCACCGAGGACCTGGCCCTGCAGGGCTGCTTCATCGCCATTGGCCATTCCCCCAACACCGAAATTTTCCAGGGACAACTGGAGATGGCCGGCGGCTACATCGTGACGCAGGGCGGGCTCAAGGGTTTTGCCACCCAGACCAGCGTGCCCGGCATCTTTGCCGCCGGCGATGTGCAGGACCATGTCTATCGCCAGGCCATCACCAGCGCCGGAACCGGTTGCATGGCCGCGCTGGACGCCCAACGGTTCCTGGAACAGTAGCAGAAGGGAGCACCCCCGACTCTCGCCCACCGCCCGGATTCGGCAGCTTTGCTATAATTGCAAGCTTTGCTGGGTTCCCCAGTGATTTACGGGTTACCGCCACCCTACTGGCGAGGTGAGGCGAGTTGCGATCGAACAGGGGCCCTTCCCTGTTCGGGCCAGTGACCGCCGTTTTGAAGAAAGCGAAGTGTCCCTATGGCACGCGTCTGCGAAGTCACGGGCAAGAAGCCCATGGTCGGGAACAATGTTTCCCACGCCAACAACAAAACCAAGCGCCGGTTCCTGCCGAACCTGCAATACCGCCGTTTCTGGGTCGAGACTGAAAACCGTTGGGTTCGCCTGCGGATTTCGAACGCAGGCTTGCGCCTGATCGACAAAAAGGGTATCGATGTTGTGCTCGCAGATCTGCGCGCACGTGGCCAGGCATAAGGAGCAGAACCATGGCAACCAAAGGCGGACGCGAAAAAATCAAGCTGGAATCTACAGCTGGTACCGGTCACTTCTACACGACCGACAAGAACAAGAAAACCATGCCCGAGAAGATGTTGATCAAGAAATTTGATCCCGTCGCTCGCAAGCATGTGGACTACAAGGAAATGAAACTGAAGTAATTCAGGTTCTCCCGGTCCAAAAAAGCCCGCTCTATGCGGGCTTTTTTTCGTCCTGCATTTTGGCCACTCCAATACTTCGCAAGAGCAGTCGGGGTATGCGCTTTGCGTAGGTAAAGGAGGAGCCCGAAGGGCGGGGGACACGAAGCAAAACGCATACCTTGGCTGCTCTGTAGCTCACGAAAAGTTCCAGCCGCAGACATACACACGTAAAAAAGCCCGCACAAGGCGGGCTTTCATGAAGAAGCCGGAGAGACGTCTTAGACGTGCGCCGCACGCAGTTTCATGGAGAAATCACGCAGCGCAGCGATGCCACTGCTTTCGGCCCGCTTGCACCAGCCTTGCAGATCCTGCGTCAGTTGCTCGCGCGATACCGAGGTGTTGAGCCACATCTGGCGCAACTCTTCGCGCATGGTCACCATTTTGTCCAGCACCGGCGATGCGGCACGGGCCCGGGCCAATTCCGTTGCCACACCAGCGGGCACCTTGTCCGCATCGCGGTGCATCCAGCGCTGAGCCGCCCTGATGACAGCCGCATCGGCGCTACGGGCCTTCATGGCGTCGAACTCGGCACGTGCCGCTTCGCGTACGCCCTTTGCATAGGTAGCCATGATTTCGTAACGGTTGGCAATCAGCGCTTCCAGGGTCTTTTCGTCCGCTACGGGGCGAATGTCACCAAAGGCCGCCTTGGGAGGCGTCTTCTTGACCTTGGCCAAGCCCACGGCCTGCATCATCGTGATGTACATCCAGCCGATATCAAACTCGTAAGGCTTCACCGACAGCTTGGCCGAAGTGGGGTAGGTGTGGTGGTTGTTGTGCAACTCTTCACCGGCAATGATGATGCCCCAAGGGGAGATGTTGGTGGACGCATCTGGCGCCTCGAAATTGCGGTAACCCCAATAGTGTGCTGCACCATTGATGATGCCGGCAGCCGTCACGGGCGTCCAGGCCATCTGCACGGCCCACACGGCCAAGCCAGCTGCACCAAACAGGGTCAGGTCGATGATCATCATCAGACCGACACCCTGCCAGGAAAAACGGGTGTACAGGTTGCGCTCAATCCAGTCGTCGGGCGTACCGTGGCCGTAGCGGGCCATGGTTTCCTTGTTCTTGGATTCCTTGCGGTACAGCTCGGCGCCCTGCAGCAGCACGGTCTTGATACCGTACACATGGGGGCTGTGGGGATCTTCTGCCTGCTCACACTTGGCGTGGTGCTTGCGGTGGATGGAGGCCCACTCCTTGGTCACCTGGCCAGTGGTCAGCCACAGCCAGAAACGGAAGAAGTGCGAGGCGATCGGGTGCAGATCCAGCGCGCGGTGCGCCTGGTGGCGGTGCAAAAACACCGTCACGCTGATCATGGTGACGTGCGTCATGGCCAGGGTGAACAGAATCATCTGCCACCAGGTCAGATCCCACATCCCATGGGCCAGCCATTCAATGGCTGCGTTCAGCACAGCCCAATCAGGTAACAACATAGGTAGGTCTATCTCTCTCAACGAGGTTTGGTTATGTAACGCGCGCGGCCTTGCCGCTTCGGCTAACCCGCAATTTTAAGTCAGCACCGATGTTTTGACCAGAAAATTCAAATTGATTCAAAAAACATCAACTTTTGCCAAAACAATCACTTCTTTTGCCAAACAGCAGCAAAAAAGCCGTCTGTGGCATGCCGGTGGGGCCATAAACGCAGGTACAACTGGCCGTCTTCACCGCCGGCGCACAAAGCCGGTGCATTCTCGACTTTGAGATCCGTCAAGATCTGTCCGGCCGACAGGGGAGCAAAGTCGGGATTGGCGGCAGCAAACGCCTGCGCGATAGCTTCGTTTTCCTGCGGCAGAACGCTGCAGGTTGCGTAGACCAAGCGTCCGCCGGATTTCACCATTCGGGACGCGCTTTGCAGAATGGCCGCCTGCTTGACTGCCATCTCCTCCACAGACTGGAGGTTTTGTCGCCATTTCAAGTCCGGGTTGCGGCGCAAGGTGCCCAAACCAGTACACGGCGCGTCCACCAGCACCCGGTCGATCTTGCCGGACAGGCGCTTGACGCGGTCATCGCGCTCGTGCGCAATAGCCGCAGGGTGCACATTGGACAGGCCACTGCGTGCCATGCGGGGCTTGAAGGAATCGAGCCGGTGCGCCGAGGTGTCAAAGGCGTACAAGCGCCCGGTGCTGCGCATGGCCGCACCGATCGCCAGCGTCTTGCCGCCCGCTCCGGCGCAGAAATCCACCACCATTTCGCCACGCTTGGCGTCCACCAGCATGGCCAGCAGATGGGAACCCTCGTCCTGCACCTCAAAATCGCCACGCAAGAACGCTTCGTTCTTGTTCAGCGCGGGTTTGCCCGCAATGCGCAGGCCCCAGGGTGAATAGGGTGTGGGCACGGCCTTGATGCCGGCCTGCTGCAATTCCTTCTGCACATCGGTGCGCTTGGCCTTGAAGGTATTGACCCGCAAATCGAGCCCAGCGCCCAAATTCAGGCTATCCACCAGTGGCCAGAATTCGTCGCCCAACTGGTCTTTCAGCGGTTGCACCAGCCATTCCGGCAGGTTGTGGCGGTGGCGCTCCATCAGATCTTCGGGTTTGACTTTTTCGCACTCGTCCAGCCAGCGCGTCTCCTGGTCGGTCAGGGCACTGCGCAGGAAGTCGCCAGGGCCATAGAAGCCCAAAATTGCCAGTCGCCGCTCCTTGGGGCCACTGCCGGAGGGCGCCAGGTGGTCAAACAGCAGCTTCTTGCGCAACACGGTGTACACCGTCTCGGCCATGGTGGCGCGCTCACGCGGCCCCAGACCGCGGTTGTCGCGAAAAAAGCGGGACACAATGGCGTCTGCCGGGTGGTCGAATTTGAGTGTGAGCCTGACCAGTTCGGCACAGGCGTCCAGGAGAGCTTTTGGATGCATAGAGCAGGATTGTCCCATGAGCCGCCGGGCCGCCCCAAGGCGAATGCCGCAGCGCGCAGAGCGAAGGCCTACGAATGAGCGCAGAAAAACTCCCCCCATTCACCCCAACACCCACGGGGCGCTACCGTCATTACAAGGGCATGGAGTACCAAGTCGTGGACACCGTGCGCCACAGCGAAACGCTGGAGCCCATGACCCTGTACCGTGCCCTCTATGGTGAGCAGGGCCTGTGGGTGCGGCCCGCGGCGATGTTTCTCGAAACCGTGGTGATCGACGGCATCGCGCAACCCCGCTTTACCCGGATTAGTGACTAAAACGGCCTCTAGCCCCCGTGCAATAAGCGGATACAGCTATTAATTGGATAGCAGCCACCAGCCCCGTATCGTGTCACTGGCGGCACATGCGGGGCATATTTAGCTTTCTTTACGCTGGGTACATCAAAGGGCCATGTAAATCGGGAGAATGCTTTTTATGCGTTCTGCAACCCACTTTTCCCCTGGCGCCATCACTGCACTGTCCCTCGCCCTGACGTTGGCTCTTGGCGGCTGTGCGGCCTGGTCGCCATCGCCCAGTGCGTCATCCAGCCCGTCGACCGAACTGCCTGTTCCCACAACCTGGTCCACCCCCGCGGTGGGTTCGCCCACCGACCTCGCGCAGTGGTGGCAGCGTTTCAACGACCCGCTGCTGGGCACCCTGGTAACCCAGGCCTTGCAG
>CAUJJV010000141.1 GCA_963205375.1 Pseudomonadota bacterium | reverse complement strand
CAAATTTGATGTAGTGATCGTTGGCGCCGGTGGTTCCGGCATGCGCGCTTCGCTGCAATTGGCCCGTGCCGGTTTGAACGTCGCCGTCCTCTCCAAAGTGTTCCCCACCCGCTCGCACACCGTGGCGGCGCAGGGCGGCATCGGCGCCTCGTTGGGCAATATGAACGACGACAACTGGCATTACCACTTCTACGACACCGTGAAGGGTTCTGACTGGCTGGGCGACCAGGACGCCATCGAATTCATGTGCCGTGAAGCACCCAAGGTTGTGTACGACCTGGAACACATGGGCATGCCTTTTGACCGCAATGCCGACGGCACTATTTACCAGCGTCCGTTCGGTGGCCACACCGCCAACTACGGCGAGAAGGCTGTGGAACGTGCCTGCGCCGCCGCTGACCGTACTGGTCACGCCATGCTGCATACGCTGTACCAGCAAAACGTGGCCGCCAAAACCAGTTTCTTCGTGGAATGGATGGCACTGGACCTGATCCGCGATGCCGATGGCGACGTGGTCGGCGTGACTGCGATGGAAATGGAAACGGGCGATGTACACATCCTCGAAGCCAAGACCACATTGTTGGCAACCGGTGGCGCAGGTCGCATCTTCGCGGCTTCAACCAACGCCTTCATCAACACCGGTGATGGCCTGGGCATGGCCGCACGTGCAGGCATCCCGCTGGAAGACATGGAATTCTGGCAGTTCCACCCCACCGGCGTGGCCGGTGCCGGCGTGTTGCTGACTGAAGGCTGCCGCGGCGAAGGCGCCATCCTGCGCAACGCCAATGGCGAACGCTTCATGGAGCGCTATGCGCCTACGCTGAAGGATCTGGCTCCACGCGATTTCGTGTCCCGTTCGATGGACCAGGAAATCAAGGAAGGCCGCGGTTGCGGACCCAACAAGGACTACGTGTTGCTCGACATGACCCACCTGGGTGCCGAGACCATCATGAAGCGCCTGCCCTCGGTGTTCGAGATCGGCCACAACTTTGCCAACGTGGATATCACCAAGGAGCCGATCCCTGTGGTTCCCACCATCCACTACCAGATGGGCGGCATCCCCACCAATGTCAACGGTCAGGTCGTGGTGCCTGCCAATGGCATCCACAACGAAGTCGTCAACGGCCTCTACGCCGTGGGTGAATGCTCCTGCGTCAGCGTGCACGGCGCCAACCGTCTGGGCACCAACTCGTTGCTGGACCTGCTGGTCTTTGGTCGCGCCGCTGGTAACCACATTGTGGACTTCGCCTCCCGCACCAAATCCCACAAACCGTTGCCCAAGGACGCCGCAGACCGCACTCTGGCGCGCCTGTCACGCCTGGACAATGCCACCAACGGCGAATACGCCCAGGATGTGGCCAACGACCTGCGTTCCTCCATGCAGTTGCATGCCGGTGTGTTCCGCACGCAAAAGAGCATGGACGAAGGTGTGGTCAAGATCGCTGCATTGCGCGAACGTGTCAACGCGATCGGACTCAAGGACAAGTCCAAGATTTTCAACACCGCCCGTATCGAGGCACTGGAAGTCGACAACCTGATCGAGGCTGCACAGGCCACCATCGTCTCTGCCGCGGCCCGCCACGAGAGCCGTGGCGCCCACACCGTCAATGACTACGGTGACACGGCAGAGCACCCCAACGGCCGCAATGACACCGAGTGGCACAAGCACACCCTGTGGCACAGCGAAGGCAACCGCCTGAGCTACAAGCCCGTGCAGATGAAACCTCTGACGGTGGACTCTGTGGAACTCAAGGTTCGTACGTTCTAAAGCGAGATCCAGATCATGACCAAACGCATTTTTTCCATCTACCGTTACGATCCGGACAAGGACGTCAAGCCCTACATGCAGGACATCGAGGTGGAACTCGATGGCAGCGAGCGCATGCTGCTTGACGCCCTGATGAAGCTCAAGGCTATCGATCCGACCATCTCGTTCCGCCGCTCCTGCCGTGAAGGCGTGTGCGGCTCGGATGCCATGAACATCAATGGCAAGAACGGTCTGGCCTGCCTGACCAATATGCGCACCTTGCCCGGCAAGATCGTGCTAAAGCCCCTGCCTGGCCTGCCTGTCATCCGCGATCTGATCGTGGACATGACCCAGTTCTTCAAGCAGTACAACTCGATCAAGCCCTACCTGATCAACGATACCGTTCCGCCCGAAAAAGAGCGCCTGCAAAGCCCCGAAGAGCGTGAAGAGCTCAATGGCCTGTACGAGTGCATTCTGTGCGCAAGCTGCTCCACAAGCTGCCCCAGCTTCTGGTGGAACCCGGATAAGTTCGTGGGTCCCGCAGGCCTGTTGCAGGCGTACCGCTTCATTGCCGACAGCCGCGACCAGGCCACTGGCGAGCGTCTCGACAACCTCGAAGACCCCTACCGCCTGTTCCGCTGCCACACCATCATGAACTGCGTCGATGTCTGCCCGAAGGGATTGAACCCCACCAAGGCCATCGGCAAGATCAAGGAAATGATGGTTTTGCGCGCTGTTTAACGCGCAACCGGAAATACACACGTGAGTGAAGCACTGATCGATGAACGGGCCCTGAGCAAACTGAAATGGCGTTGCCGTCGCGGTTTGCTGGAAAACGACCTGTTCATTGAGCGGTTTTTCCAGAGGTTTAGTACCACCCTGAACGTCAGGCAGGCCCAGGCCCTTGGCGATCTGATGGATTTGAGTGACAACGATCTGCTGGATGTCCATCTGGCACGAAAGTCGCTCGAACAGGTTGACGCCCGGCTGGACCGCGAAGACGTGCGTGAAGTTTTACAAATGTTGAGAGAACCCCTCTGAAAGGCGAAAGATGAAACTATCTGACAACAAAGCCACCCTGTCGTTCAGCAATGGCAGCCCTAGCGTCGAAATGCCCGTGTACCAGGGCAGCATCGGCCCCGATGTCATCGACATCCGCAAGCTGTATGCCCAGACCGGCATGTTTACGTACGACCCCGGGTTCCTGTCGACCGCATCGTGCCAGTCCGCCATCACCTACATTGATGGCGACAAGGGTGAACTGCTGTACCGCGGCTACCCCATCGAGCAGCTGGCCACCAACTGCGATTACCTGGACACTTGCTACCTGCTGCTGAAGGGCGAATTGCCCAACGAAACACAGCGTGGAGACTTCCACAAGCTGGTGATCAACCACACCATGGTCAACGAGCAGATGCAGTTCTTCCTGCGTGGCTTCCGCCGTGATGCACACCCCATGGCCGTGTTGACTGGCCTGGTAGGCGCCCTGTCGGCCTTCTACCATGACAGCACCGACATCAACAATCCCGAACACCGCGACGTAGCGGCGATTCGCCTGATTGCCAAGATGCCTACGCTCGTAGCCATGGCCTACAAGTACGGTACTGGGCAGCCTTACATGTACCCGCGCAACGACCTGAGCTACTCGGGCAACTTCCTGCGGATGATGTTCGGCACACCATGCGAAGACTACAAGGTCAACCCCGTGATCGAACGTGCGATGGACCGCATCTTCATCCTGCACGCAGACCATGAACAAAACGCATCCACTTCCACAGTGCGTCTGTGCGGTTCTTCCGGCACCAATCCGTTTGCGGCTATCGCTGCGGGCGTAGCCTGCCTGTGGGGTCCCGCCCACGGTGGCGCCAATGAAGCCTGCCTGAACATGCTGGAAGACATCCAGCGCCAGGGTGGTGTCGCTAAGGTTGGCCAGTTCATGGAACAGGTCAAGGACAAGAATTCCGGCGTCAAGCTGATGGGCTTTGGTCACCGCGTATACAAGAACTACGATCCCCGCGCCAAGCTCATGCAGGAAACCTGCAACGAAGTGCTCGCAGAACTGGGCCTGGAAAACGACCCGCTGTTCAAACTGGCCAAGCAGCTGGAAAAGATTGCCTTGGAAGACGACTACTTCGTCCAGCGCAAGCTCTACCCCAATGTGGACTTCTACTCCGGCATCGTGCAACGCGCCATTGGCATCCCGGTGAACCTGTTCACCGGCATCTTCGCCCTGGCCCGCACCGTCGGCTGGATCGCTCAGCTGAACGAAATGATTGGCGACCCCGAGTACAAGATCGGCCGTCCCCGTCAGTTGTTCACCGGCTCGGTCAAGCGCGATGTGAAGCCCGTCGGCCAACGCTGATACCGCCTTGAACCAGAGGCCCGCCGGACGGCAACGCCGGCGGGCTTTTTGTTGCCTGCCCCTCGCACCGCGTGGAGCATAAAATCACAGATTGCCGAAGAATTACCGCAAGGTCCGCATGGAAACACAAACGCACGCACGCACGCTGTACGACAAGCTCTGGGATGACCACGTCATTCACACAGAAGACGATGGCACCTCTATTCTCTACATTGATCGCCATCTGGTGCACGAAGTCACCAGTCCACAGGCGTTTGAGGGCCTGCGCGAAGCCGGACGCAAAGTCTGGCGCGTCAGCTCCATCGTGGCGACCGCTGACCACAACACCCCGACCACCGGCTGGGACCGTGGTTATGACGGCATCACCGACCCTACCAGCAAGGAACAGGTCACGACGCTGGACAGCAACATCCGCGAATTTGGCTCTGCAGCGTACTTTCCGTTTCTCTCGAAACGCCAGGGCATCGTGCACGTGATCGGGCCAGAGAACGGCGCCACGCTTCCAGGAATGACCGTGGTGTGTGGTGACTCCCACACCTCGACCCACGGCGCCTTTGGCGCTCTGGCACACGGCATCGGCACCAGTGAAGTCGAACACGTCATGGCTACGCAGACCCTATTGGCCAAAAAAGCCAGGAACATGCTGGTCAAGGTCGAAGGTACTCTGTCCAAAGGCTGCACTGCCAAAGACGTGGTGCTGGCCATCATCGGAAAGATCGGCACCGCTGGCGGCACCGGCTACACCATTGAGTTCGGTGGCTCTGCCATCCGGGCGCTGAGCATGGAAGGCCGCATGACGGTCTGCAACATGGCCATCGAGGCCGGTGCCCGCGCGGGTCTGGTGGCGGTTGATGAAAAGACGATTGAATACGTCAAGGGGCGTCCCCTGGCCCCCGGCCATGCCGGTGTCGCCGGTGGTGCAGCAGCCGTTGAGTGGGATCAGGCAGTGACCTACTGGAAGACCCTGCACTCCGACGCTGGAGCCAAGTTCGACACGGTGGTTGAGCTCGATGCTACGCAGATTGTTCCGCAGGTGACCTGGGGAACGTCGCCTGAGATGGTGCTTGGCATCGATGGCCATGTACCTGATCCGGACAAGGAAAAAGACCCGAACAAGCGCAGCGCCATCGAGCGCGCGCTGGTGTACATGGGTCTGGAGCCAGGCAAGGCACTGGACGACCTGTTTATTGACAAAGTGTTTATTGGCTCCTGCACCAACAGCCGCATCGAAGACATGCGCGACGCAGCCGCCGTGGTCAAGAGGCTGGGCCAGCGTGTGGCCAAGAATGTGAAGCTGGCCATGGTGGTTCCCGGTTCAGGCCTGGTCAAGGAGCAAGCCGAGCGCGAAGGGTTGCACGAGATATTCAAGGCGGCTGGCTTTGAATGGCGCGAGCCCGGTTGCTCCATGTGCCTGGCGATGAATGCCGACCGCCTGGAGCCCGGTGAACGCTGCGCCTCCACCAGCAACCGCAATTTCGAAGGCCGTCAGGGCGCAGGTGGCCGCACCCATCTGGTGAGCCCGGCCATGGCCGCCGCCGCCGCCATCCACGGACATTTTGTGGATGTCCGCAAGTTCAGTTGATTAGCCGTCGGGACTATTCCATGAAAACTCTGATCTCTCTGCTGTGCGTCACCAGCTTTGCCCTGCTTGCAGGTTGCAACACCGTCAAGGGCATGGGCCAGGACCTGCAAAAGGCCGGCGAGAAAATCGAAAACTCGGTCAAGAAATAATGAAATCATTCACCGTACACAAGGGTCTCGTAGCGCCTATGGACCGCGAGAACGTCGACACTGACGCGATCATCCCCAAGCAGTTTCTCAAATCCATCCGCAAGACGGGTTTCGGACAAAATCTGTTTGACGAATGGCGCTACCTGGATGCCGGCTTCCCCGGTCAGGATCCCACCAGCCGCAAACCCAATCCGGACTTTGTGCTGAACCAGCCCCGCTATGCGGGTGCTTCCATCCTGCTGGCGCGCAAGAACTTCGGCTGCGGCTCCTCGCGCGAGCACGCCCCCTGGGCACTGGACCAATACGGCTTTCGCGCCATCATTGCGCCCAGCTACGCCGACATCTTCTTCAACAACAGCTTCAAGAATGGCCTGCTGCCCATCGTGCTGAGCGAGTCACTGGTGGACCAGTTGTTCAATGAAGCGTTGGCGTTTCCAGGTTATGCCCTGACCATCGATCTGGAACGCCAGGTCATCGTCAAACCGTCTGGCGACGAAATTCCTTTCGATGTGCAGGCGTTTCGCAAATACTGCCTGCTCAATGGTTTCGATGACATTGGTCTGACCCTGCGCCACGCCGACAAGATCAAGGCCTTCGAAGCCCAGCGTTTGGCACAAAAACCATGGCTAGCCCACAGCATGCAAGCGTAAGCTGCTACTAAATTCATAGCAAACGAAGAACACCATGAAAATTGCAGTATTGCCAGGCGACGGCATTGGAACCGAAATTGTGGCCGAGGCCGTCAAGGTCTTGAACGTGCTGGACCTGCCACTGGAGATGGAGAGCGCCCTGGTCGGCGGTGCCGCCTACGAAGCCCACGGCCATCCGCTGCCCGAATCCACCCTCAAGCTCGCCAAAGAGGCTGACGCCGTACTGTTCGGCGCCGTCGGTGACTGGAAGTACGACACGCTGGACCGTCCTCTGCGCCCCGAGCAGGCCATTCTGGGCCTGCGCAAGAATCTGGGCCTGTTCGCCAACTTCCGCCCGGCCATTTGCTATGAACAACTCGTCGGTGCTTCCAGCCTCAAACCCGAGCTGATTGCAGGTTTGGACATCCTGATCATCCGCGAACTGACCGGAGACATTTACTTTGGCCAGCCCCGCGGACGCCGCACAGCGGTGGATGGTCACTTCCCCGGCTCGGAAGAAGCGTTTGACACCATGCGCTACAGCCGCCCCGAGATCGAGCGCATCGCGCATGTCGCTTTCAAGGCGGCGCGTACCCGCAAGGCTGCTGGTACCGAGGGCCGTGTGACCAGCGTCGACAAAGCCAACGTGCTGGAAACTTTCCAGTTCTGGAAAGACGTGGTGACCGAAGTCAGCAAGGAATATCCAGATATCGCCCTGGACCACATGTACGTGGACAACGCTGCCATGCAACTCGTCAAGGCGCCCAAACGCTTTGACGTGGTCGTCACGGGCAACATGTTCGGAGACATCCTGTCCGACGAAGCCTCCATGCTGACCGGCTCCATCGGCATGCTGCCGTCCGCCAGCCTGAACGCCAGCAACCAGGGTCTGTACGAGCCCAGCCACGGCAGTGCGCCCGACATCGCTGGTAAGAATATTGCAAACCCATTGGCTACAATACTCTCCGCTGCCATGATGTTACGTTTCTCACTCAACCAAGCCCAAGCCGCTGACCGTATCGAGTCCGCGGTCAAGGACGTGCTTGCGTCGGGTTTGCGCACGGCAGATATCTGGTCGGAAGGCACCACCAAGGTCAGCACCCGCGAGATGGGTGACGCTGTCGTGGCCGCCATCACTAAAACCATTACCAAGGGCTGAACAGCTCCCGTTCGTCGCGCCCTCCCCCGGCAAGACGAGCTGGGGGCAAACAAATTTTTGAAAGGGCGTTGATATGAAATTAGTAGGACTGGTGGGCTGGCGCGGGATGGTCGGCTCCGTATTGATGGACCGCATGCAGGCTGAGGGTGACTTTGGCCTGATTGAACCCCTGTTTTTCTCCACTTCCAATGCGGGTGGCAAAGCCCCATCGCAGGCGAAAAACGAAACCACGTTGCAGGACGCCTTCAACATTGATGCGCTCAAGCGTTGCGACATCATCATCAGTGCCCAGGGCGGCGACTACACCACCGAAGTATTTCCCAAACTGCGTTCGGCAGGCTGGAATGGCCACTGGATCGACGCAGCGTCGACCCTGCGCATGGAAAAAGACGCGGTCATCATCCTGGATCCGGTCAACATGCCCGTGATCAAGGATGCCTTGTCCAAGGGTGGCAAGAACTGGGTGGGTGGCAACTGCACCGTCAGCTGCATGCTGATGGGCGTGGGCGCGCTCTACAAGGCAGGTCTGGTTGAGTGGATGAGCACCCAGACTTACCAGGCGGCGTCTGGTGGGGGCGCGCAGCACATGCGCGAACTTTTGACGCAGTACGGCACACTGAACGCAGAGGTCAAAGCCCTGCTGGACGATCCCAAAAGTGCGATTCTGGAAATCGACCGCAAGGTCATCGCCAAACAACGTGCACTGACCGGCGCTGAAACTGCCAATTTCGGCGTGCCGCTCGGCGGCTCGCTGATTCCCTGGATCGACAAGGATCTGGGCAACGGCCAATCCAAGGAAGAGTGGAAGGGCATGGCGGAGACCAACAAGATCCTGGGCATGGGTGAAGACTTCAACTCTGCAGCCATTCCCGTCGATGGCTTCTGCGTGCGCGTAGGCGCCATGCGCTGCCATAGCCAGGCCCTAACTTTCAAGCTGAAGAAGGACGTGCCCGTAGCCGACATTGAGGCCATGATCGCTGCCGACAACCAATGGGTCAAAGTTGTACCGAACACCCGCGAGGCGACCATCAAGGACCTGACACCTGTGGCGGTCACCGGCACCATGACCATCCCTGTGGGACGCGTCCGTAAGCTGGCCATGGGCCCGGAATATGTAGGCGCATTCACCATCGGCGACCAGTTGCTGTGGGGTGCCGCAGAACCTTTGCGCCGCATGTTGCGCATTTTGCTCGACGCGTAACAACCGGTTACAGGTCGTTGTCGCTTGGCAACGTTTGACACGACCTGAACCCAAGAACCAGTCCGGCTTTCAAAGTTAAAAGGTTTCTTAGCTTGTCAGTCTAAGACATTGATGTTATGGTACTTTTTACGTTTTGAGAGTCAGGCTGGAACGTCGCATTTCCCAGAAGAAATTGCCGCTTGCCTGAGCACCGGAGGCTACTAAATTGATTTCTAAGTCACATCGTTGGCAACAGACCGCTATTGCGGCCGCAGCCATTGCGCTACTCGGTTTCACTTCTACCGGGGCTTCTGCGCTTTCGCTTGGCCGGCTTACGGTTTTGTCGGCACTGGGCGAACCACTGCGTGCCGAAATTGATGTGCCGGAAATAAACGCCGAAGAGGCTGCATCCCTGCGTGCCAGCGTGGCCTCTCCCGCCACCTTCGTCGCTGCTGGCCTAGATTACAACCCAGCCATGTCGGGCTTGCAGACCAGCCTGCAACGTCGCCCTGATGGACGAGCCTACATCCGCCTGAGCAGCGACCGTTCGATCAATGATCCATTTGTCGACATGATTCTGGAGGCAACCTGGTCCTCTGGCCGGATTGTCCGGGACTACACCATGCTGTTCGACCCGCCGGTCCTCAAACAGGCTGCAGCGCCCACACAGGCGCAGGTGCCTGCGCAACAGTCGGTTTCGGCTCCAGCAAAAGCGGCACCAGCGCCAGCGACTTCCGCAACTTCCAACACCTCTCGCAACGTCGCTTCCAGCAAGCCAGCACGCGTGGCACCGGTGGCTTCTGCCACTGCCCCCGCTTCCAAAGTAGCCGCAGAAGGCGGTCAACAGGTTGTCGTCAAGAGCGGGGATACCGCGAGCAAAATTGCCGCGCGCGGTGTAACGACTGGCGTGTCGCTCGACCAGATGCTGGTCGCCATGATGCGATCCAACCCGGACGCCTTCGTCAACAATAATCTGAATCGTTTGCGCACCGGTGCCGTCATCAACATGCCCAGTGCAGATCAGGCGCAGTCCGTTGCACCCGGCGAAGCGTCACAGATGGTCATCGCCCAGAGCAAGGACTTCAATGACTTCCGCCGCAATCTGGCCAGCAATGCACCCAAGGCGGATGTAGCCCCCGCGGACCGTGCAGCCAGCGGCAAAGTGGATGCCAAAGTGGAAGACAAGAAGCCCACTGCCGCCACGCCTGACAAGCTGACCCTCTCCAAGGGCTCGGTGCAAAGCAAGGCAGATGAAGCCAAGATTGCCAAAGAGCGGGCAGACAAGGATGCAGCGGCACGTGCAGCCGAAATCGCCAAGAACATCAGTGACCTGAACAAGCTGGGTGCAGCTAGCGCACCCAAAACAGCGCCCGCTGCGACAGTCGCCCCGGCACCCGCAGTTGCGGCATCCAAACCCGTTGTGGCGCCTGCCGTCACCGTTGCAACAGCGCCACCCGTCGCCGTGCCAGCCTCAGCTCCGGCAGTTGCTGCTTCTGCACCAGTCGCTGTGGCATCCGCCCCGGCGCCCACTGCGTCGGCTGTGGCCAAACCCAAACCTGCCCCTGCGATGCCAGTGCCTGCGGAACCCGCGGGACTTCTGGATGAGTTGCTGGAAGACCCGATGGTGCCCGCCGCTGCGGGCGGACTGGTCGCACTGCTGGGTGGACTGGGTTTCTATTTCATGCGCAAACGCAAACAAAGCTCCGCGCGCGTAGACAGTTCGTTCCTCGAAAGCCGCCTCCAGCCCGACTCCTTCTTCGGTGCCAGCGGTGGCCAGCGCATCGATACCAACGACAGTCCCGGCAACCCGTCCTCCATGGTGTATTCGACGAGCCAGCTGGATGCTGCGGATGACGTCGATCCAGTGGCTGAAGCCGATGTGTATTTGGCTTATGGCCGTGACCTGCAGGCAGAGGAAATTCTGAAAGAAGCAGTGCGCCACAGCCCGGGACGCCTAGCAATCCACACCAAGTTGCTGGAAATTTTTGCCAAGCGCCGCGATATATCCAATTTCCAGAGTAGCGCGCAGCAAGCACTGAACCTCACCGGCATTGACAGCCCGGAGTGGGCGCGTATCTGCGAAATGGGCTTGACTATTGATCCTGAGAACCGGCTGTACCAGCCCGGCGGCGCAACCGCCAGTGCATTCACGCCAGCTGCAGACGCAGGGCAGACCGTGCCAGGCTCGGTATTTGGCGTAACCGTCGCCGAGTCCTCCAACGCGGAATTGCCCTCTTCTGCGTCTGCCGGCGTTGATCTGGACCTCGACCTGGATTTCTCCATTGACGACGAACCCGGTAGTGCCATCAGCGACGTGACCGGTGCCAGAGTGCCTGCGCGTGAACAGACCGTCAAGATGGAAGCTGCCGCTGACGACGGCCACATGGCTCTGGACTTTGATATTTCCGGCCCTGCCGAGCTGGATGCGTCCCCGGGTATGCAGGAATATGCGCGGACGAACAGCGGCCAAGTGCCACTGACAGAGTCTTCGGAACCCTTGCCTTCGTTCGAACCCACAGGCACCTTGCCTGTGGAAGCCGCAGCGCCCTCCCCAATGGCCGGCAACGACGCTGGAATGCTCGAATTCGATCTGGGCTCCCTGTCGCTGGATCTGGATACACCAGCCACATCTGCAGCCGACGCACCGGACTCGACCTCCTCGATTGCTGGCGATGATCCGCTGGAAACCAAGCTGGCCCTGGCCGAAGAATTTATCTCCATCGGAGACGAAGACGGCGCTCGCGCACTGCTTGAGGAAGTTGTCGCCGAGTCTTCTGGCGACATGCGGGCCAAGGCGCAGCGTGTGTTGGCCAACCTGAGCTGAAGTATCACCAGGGCATGGCGGTCTGTGGCTGAAGGGCAGGCATTGCCATGAGGGTGGCGCTGGGCATCAGCTACAACGGACAGGCCTACCAGGGCTGGCAGAGCCAGTCCTCTGGTCAAACTATCCAGGACCAGCTGGAAAAAGCACTCGGCAAATTTGCAGCACAGCGCGTGTCCACGGTCTGCGCCGGACGCACCGACGCCGGTGTGCACGGCATCATGCAGGTGGTGCACTTTGATACCCCGCTGGAGCGCGACACCTATTCCTGGGTGCGCGGCACCAATGCCAATCTTCCGCGCGACATCGCGGTGCAGTGGGCCGTGATCACACCCGAGTCGTTCCACTGCCGGGCCTGCGCCAGTTCCCGGCGCTATGCCTACGTGCTGTACGAATCACAGATTCGCCCCAGTGTGGACCAAGGCCGGGTTGGCTGGACTTTTCACACGCTGGATTTGGCAGCCATGCGCGAAGCCGCCGATATCCTGCTGGGTGAACATGACTTCACCTCTTTTCGGGCCTCGCAATGCCAGGCCCTGTCACCCGTCAAGAACATGCTGGAGATCGCTTTCAGCAAGCGCGGCTCGTACTGGCGCATCGAGTTCGAGGCAAACGCCTTTTTGCACCACATGATCCGCAACATCATGGGCTGTCTGGTCGAGATCGGCAAAGGCCGAAAACCTCCGCAGTGGATGGCAGAAGTGATGGCCGCACGCGACCGCCGCGCCGCGGCCCCCACCTTCTCCCCCGATGGCTTGTACTTTCTGGGCCCACGCTACGACGCGAAATGGGGCATCCCCGACCGCGCGCCTGCGTATGATGGCCTGCCATGACACTGACAAAAACCCGAATCAAGATTTGCGGACTGACGCGCGAACAGGACGTGGATGCAGCGGTTGCCGCCGGTGCTGACGCCATAGGTTTTGTGCTGTATGCCAAAAGTCCGCGCGCTGTCACACCCCAACGGGCTGCCGAACTGGCCAGGCGCCTGCCTCCTTTCATTACTCCTGTGCTGCTGTTTGTCAATGCAACTGCTACAGAAATAATAGCTGCCTGCGCAATGATTCCGGGGGCTACCATCCAATTTCATGGAGATGAGAGTCCCCAGGACTGCCTGGTGACGACTGCGGAAGGTGCCCGCCCTTTCCTGCGTGCAGCCCGCATTCCGCTGGGCGAAGGCGCGGCGAGTTTCGACCTCGTAAAATACGCACAGAACTTTTCAGCCGCCCAGGCCATCCTGCTTGACGCCCATGTGGACGGGTATGGCGGGGGCGGCAAAACATTCAATTGGTCACTTCTTCCTCCAAACGTCAACGCTCACCTCGTCTTGAGTGGTGGACTCACACCTGCAAACGTGGGCGACGGCATCACGTCGGTACGGCCACGCTGTAAAACGCTGGCCGTCGATGTGAGCTCGGGCGTTGAAGCCACCGGCGCAGACGGTACTCCGTTGCGCGGCATCAAGGACCCGGAAAAAATTAAACAGTTTGTCGCCGCTGTGCGCGCCGCCGACCAACAATTTCCAGGATTGAAATAGATGTTTGATTACCACCAGCCCGACCCCAGCGGTCACTTTGGCAAATACGGCGGCAGCTTTGTCTCCGAGACGTTGACCCACGCCATCAACGAACTGAAGGACGCCTACGCCAAGTACCAGCACGACCCCGAATTCCTCGCAGAATTCAAGTCGGAACTTGCGCACTTTGTCGGACGCCCCTCCCCCGTGTACCACGCAGCACGCATGAGCCGCGAGATGGGTGGCGCGCAGATTTTTCTCAAGCGCGAAGACCTGAACCACACCGGCGCCCACAAAATCAACAACACCATTGGCCAGGCCATGCTCGCCAAGCGCATGGGCAAGCCACGCGTGATTGCAGAAACCGGCGCCGGCCAGCACGGTGTGGCGACCGCCACCATCTGCGCCCGTTACGGGCTGGAATGCGTGGTCTATATGGGTAGCGAAGACGTCAAGCGCCAAAGCCCCAACGTGTACCGCATGAAGCTGCTGGGAGCCACCGTGGTGCCGGTGGAGAGCGGCAGCAAGACGCTGAAGGATGCACTCAACGAAGCCATGCGCGACTGGGTTGCCAACGTGGACAACACGTTCTACATCATCGGCACCGTAGCCGGGCCACACCCCTATCCAATGATGGTGCGGGATTTTCAAAGCGTGATTGGCAACGAATGTCTGGTGCAGATGCCGGAAATGCTCAAGACCGCTGGCTGCACCAGCGCGCAGCCGGATGCCGTGGTCGCCTGCGTGGGCGGTGGCTCGAATGCCATGGGCATCTTCTACCCCTATATCCAGCACGATGCAACCCGTCTGATCGGGGTGGAAGCGGCTGGCGAGGGTCTGGAGAGTGGCAAACACTCCGCCAGCATCCAGAAGGGAACTGCGGGTGTGCTGCACGGCAACCGCACCTATGTGCTGCAAGACGACAACGGCCAGGTCACCGAAACCCATAGCATCAGCGCCGGCCTGGACTACCCCGGTGTTGGCCCTGAACATGCATTCCTTTCTGACATCGGCCGGGCTGAGTACGTCGGTATCACTGACAAGGAAGCACTGGAAGCTTTCCACTACCTGTGCCGTACCGAGGGCATCATCCCCGCGCTGGAATCCAGCCACGCCGTCGCCTACGCCATGAAACTGGCCAAGACCATGCGACCCGACCAATCGATTCTGGTCAACCTGTCGGGACGGGGCGACAAGGACATTGGCACGGTAGCCGATCTGAGCAATGGCGAATTTTTCTGCCGCCCCAGCTGTACCGGGCAATCGGTCAAGGGTGGTGAACAACCTGTCAAGCTGGTGAAAAATGGGGGTGCAGCATGAGCCGCATTGCCTCCAAATTTAACGAACTCAAGGCCCAAGGCCGCAAGGCGCTGATCCCCTTTGTGACAGCGGGCTACCCCTATGCCGACGTCACACCCGAGTTGATGCACGGCATGGTCGCTGGCGGTGCCGACGTCATCGAACTGGGCGTTCCCTTCTCCGACCCCAGCGCCGACGGCCCTGTCATCCAGAAGGCCGGCGACAAGGCCCTGGCGTTTGGCATTGGTCTGGTGCAGGTGTTGGCCATGGTGCGCGAGTTCCGCAGGACCGACACCACCACCCCCGTGGTGCTGATGGGCTATGCCAATCCGGTGGAGCGCTACGACCAGAAACATGCAAAAGTAGGTGCAGATGCCACTTCGGGCAGCCCCTTCGTTCAGGACGCTGCAGCCGCTGGCGTAGACGGCGTGCTGATCGTCGACTACCCGCCCGAAGAATGCGAGGCCTTTGCCGCCGACCTGCGCGCGCACCACATGGACCTGATCTTCCTGCTGGCACCCACCAGCACCGATGCGCGTATGGCCCAGGTGGCGCGCGTCGCCAGTGGCTATGTGTACTATGTGTCGCTCAAGGGCGTGACCGGCTCGGGGGCACTAGATACCGACGCCGTGGAGGCCATGCTGCCGCGCATCCGCCAGCACATCAGCACGCCTGTCGGCGTGGGCTTTGGCATCCGCGACGCGGCTACCGCCAAAACCATCTCACGCGTGTCCGATGCGGTGGTGATTGGCAGCAAGATCATCCAGTTGCTGGAAGACCAGCCGCGCGACAAGGTGGCAGCTACGGCGCAACAGTTCTTGCGCGAGATTCGCACTGCCATGGACCAAGGCTGAACGGCCGAGGTTTAGCCGATAATCGCCCCCTGACCGTTGGACGCCCTGTTGGGCATTGCACTGGAGATTTGCACATGAGTTGGCTTGAAAAACTGCTACCCCCGAAAATTCAGCACACCGACCCCACCGAGCGTCGCAGCGTGCCCGAAGGCCTGTGGATCAAGTGCCCCAGCTGCGAAGCGGTGCTCTACAAGACTGATCTGGAGCAGAACCAGAACGTCTGCCCCACCTGCAGCCACCACCATCGCATTGGCGCCCGTGCGCGCCTGAATGTGTTTCTGGACAACGAAGGCCGCTTCGAAATTGGACAGGAAGTGCTACCGGTCGATGCCCTGAAATTCAAGGACAGCCGCAAATACCCTGAGCGCCTCAAGGAAGCCCTGGAAAACACTGGAGAAACCGATGCCCTGGTGGTCATGGGTGGTGCAGTGCATGGCGTGAGCGTGGTGGCAGCCTGCTTCGAATTTGAATTCATGGGCGGCAGCATGGGATCGGTCGTAGGCGAGCGTTTTGTGCGCGGCGTCGAAACTGCGATTGAACAGAAAGTGCCCTTCATCTGCTTTACTGCCACCGGTGGCGCGCGCATGCAGGAAGGCCTGCTGTCCCTGATGCAGATGGCAAAGACCAATGCATCTTTGACCCGTTTGGCCAAAAAGGGCCTGCCCTACATCAGCGTGATGACCGACCCCACCATGGGCGGCGTGAGCGCCGGTTTTGCGTTCCTGGGCGACGTGGTGATTGCCGAGCCCAAGGCCCTGATTGGCTTTGCGGGCCCCCGCGTGATCGAATCCACCGTGCGCGTGACACTACCTGAAGGTTTTCAACGTGCAGAGTTTCTGCAAACCAAGGGCGCGATCGACTTTATCTGCGACCGCCGGGAACTGCGCAAAACCATCGCCGACACGCTGGCCATGCTGCAGCGCCAGCCTGCCGACGCAGTGATCTAAATAAGAGCCCCCACGCTCCCCCATTGCATGTGGGTCGCTGCCCCACCACCGGAGGGGTTCCTGCGAAACGGGGGCTAACCCGGCTTGGAGCGGTCCGGGGCTCGGGTTGCTGTCTTATTCCTGCTAGGCCACTGCCACCAGCACAGCAGCCTGCACGTTGCCCAGAACAATCGCGGCAATCTGCAGCAGCACCAGCAGCACCAAGGGTGACAGGTCTACGCCGCCGACCAGCGGCAGCACACGCCGTATCGGCACCAGCACCGGCATCACCAGACGCTCCAGCAGATCGGCCATATAGGACTGGGTTTGCACCCACGACAGGATGGCGTAGACGATCACCAGGCCGGTCAGGCCAGAGATCGCCATACGCACCAGGCCAAATACCGCCAGGACGGCCACCGAAGCCAGGCTGGCCGCCATGCCGGTCAGCACCCACAAAATACAAAACTGCGCCAGCTGCACCAAAAATGCGGCTACCAGGCTGGCCATATCCCAGCGCCCCACGGCAGGCACCACGCGCCGCAGTGGCAACACCAGCCAGTCGGTCAGGGCAAATATGAACTTGCCCATGGGGTTGCCCGAGCGGGCTGATATGGGAATACGCTGGTACTGCATGTACAGGCGCAGCAGGCACACGCCAGCGATCAGGCCAGCGGCCACTTCCAGCAAAAGGGAGACGATTTGGTAGAGCATGGTTTTGAATGTGGGAGGCCCGCGCATCATAGCCGCTGACCAGCCGATGGCGTCCCTCGTAGAATCGAGGGTTTTGGCCCGCAGAATTACCTCCCATGTCTGACCACCCTACCGCCGCCCCAGCCCCCCAGGACGAAAACCAGCTGATCCAGGAGCGCCGCGAAAAACTCAAGGCCCTGCGCCAGATCCAGGCCGATGGCGGTGCCGTGGCCTTCCCCAACGACTTCAAGCCCAGCCACAAGGCCGAACAGCTCTTTGACCACTACCAGCACAAGAGCACCGAAGAACTAGCCACCATCAATGCACATGCCAAGGTCGCCGGCCGCATGATGCTCAAGCGGGTGATGGGCAAGGCCAGCTTCTGCACCTTGCAGGATGCGTCGTTTGGCAGCAGCGCGGGTCGCATCCAGATCTACGTCAAGCGCGAGGACGTGGGCGACGAAGTGTATGAATCCTTCAAGCACTGGGATCTGGGCGACATCGTGGCAGCCGAAGGTGTGGTGTTCAAGACCAAGACCGGCGAACTGTCCCTCCACGCTTCAAAGATCCGCCTGCTCACCAAGAGCCTGCGGCCCATGCCTGACAAGTTTCACGGCATCAATGACCAGGAAGTCAAGTACCGCCAGCGCTACATCGACCTGATGACCGACGAGGACACACGCCGGCGTTTTGTAGCCCGCAGCAAAGCGGTGAGCGGCCTGCGCGAGTTCATGGTGCAGCACGGTTTTCTGGAAGTGGAAACCCCCATGCTCCACCCCATCCCCGGTGGTGCCAACGCCAAGCCATTCACCACGCACCACAACGCGCTGGACCAGCAGATGTTCCTGCGCATCGCGCCCGAGCTGTACCTCAAGCGCCTGGTGGTGGGGGGCTTTGACCGCGTGTTCGAGATCAACCGCAACTTCCGCAACGAAGGCATCTCGGTGCGCCACAACCCCGAGTTCACCATGATGGAGTTCTACGCGGCCTACTGGAACTACCAGGACCTGATGACGTTCACCGAGCAACTGGTGCGCGATGCTGCCATCAAGGCAGGCGACAGCCTGCTGCTGACCTACCAGGGCAAGGAAGTGGACCTGTCCCAGCCCTTTGACCGATTGACCATTCTGGAAGCGATCGCCAAGTACACCGACGCTGGCGATAACGTCAACGATGCCGCATGGCTTACCAACGCCCTGCGCAAGCTCGGCCTGACCGAGGCCAAGCACCAGCTCTCCACACGTAGTCTGGCAGGGCTGCAGGTGATGTATTTCGAAGAGACCGTCGAAGAGAAGCTGTGGCAGCCCACCTTCATCTGCGAACATCCGATCGAGATTTCGCCACTGGCCCGCGCCAGCGACACCAAGCCCGGTGTGACCGAGCGTTTTGAGCTTTACATCACCGGACGTGAGTTCGGTAACGGCTTCTCGGAGTTGAACGACGCCGAAGACCAGGCCGCACGTTTCCACTCCCAAGTAGCCGCCAAGGACAACGGCGACGACGAAGCCATGTACTACGACCACGATTTTGTGCGCGCGCTGGAATACGGCATGCCCCCCACCGGTGGCTGCGGCATCGGCATTGACCGCCTGATGATGCTGCTGACCGACAGCGCCAGCATCCGCGACATCATTCTGTTCCCTGCCCTGCGCCGGGAATCCTGATCAAATCGGCCTCTAGCCCCCGTATTGATTGCGCAGGCAGCTATGAATACCATAGCAACTGAGCAACTAACCTATCTGCGGGGCTATCCGCAAGAGGCCCTGGACAAGGTCGCGCAGATGCTGCGCGATAACCGGGTGGGCACCTGGCTGACCAACCGGTATCCGCAAGCGCATGGCATCCGCACCGACCGTGCGCTGTACGAGCATGTTCAGGAACTCAAGAGCCAGTACCTGCGCGGAGCCGAGCCCCTGAGCAAGGTGGCTTTTGACAGCAAGCTGCAGGTGGTGCAAAACGCCCTGGGTACCCACACCACGGTGTCGCGCGTGCAGGGCTCCAAACTCAAGGCCAAGCGGGAGATCCGTATAGCGGCGCTGTTCAAGGACGCACCGCCCGAGTTTCTGCGGATGATCGTGGTGCATGAGCTGGCCCACCTGCGCGAGCGCGCGCACGACAAGGCCTTCTACCAGCTGTGCACTTATATGGAGTCCGACTACCACCAATTGGAGTTTGAAGTTCGCGTCTACCTCACGCACCTGGAGCATACTGGCCAGCGGCTCTGGGAAAGCCAGACCGACTGAAACTTGAAGGACGACAACCATGCATGCTTTGCGTTCCCCGGCTTCTTTGGACTGGCACGGCCTGGGTCGCCGCCGTTTCCTGCGGCTGCTGACCACCATAGGGGCAACCGCAGTTGCAGGCTCACTGGTTACTGCCTGCGGCAATGCAACCAGCGGGCCTCTGCGGCTGCTGGTGCTTTCTCCGTCGCAGGCCACCACCTTGGCTGCCCTGGCCCAGGCCGTGGTACCCAGCCAGCCCGGTTTTCCCAACGTGGCCCAAGCCCAGGTGGTGCAGCGCCTGGACGAAGAGTTGTGGCTGTCCGACTCCTCGATCCAGGACGACTTGCGCGCTGCCCTGGGTGCACTGGAATGGATGCCGCTGGCGTATGGACACTTCACACGCTTCTCCCGATTGGCCACCTTCGAGCAACAGGCGCTGATCCAGCGCTGGATGGAGAGCCGGTTTGACCTCGTGCGGGCGATCGCGACCAACCTGAAGCTGGTGGCGCACTTCATGTATTTCGGACACCCCAGCACCTGGGGTGCCATCGGATACGACGGGCCGTTCCAGAAGCTGCAACCCATCCTGAGTGAGCAGCGCAAAGCCTACGCACAGCGCATTGCCGGAGGTGCCCAATGACCGGCCGCATCTTCCAGGGCAAGGACCTGACTGCAAGTCAGACCATTGAGGCCGATGTCTGCATCATTGGCTCGGGCTGCGGTGGAGCCACGCTGGCAAAGCAACTCTCTGCTGCCGGGCGCAGCGTCGTCATTCTGGAACGTGGCGGCTATTACACCGAGGCCGACTTCGACCAGGACGAGCTCAACATGAATGGCAAGCTCTCCAGCAACCGCAGCCTCAAGTCGTCTGCCGATGGTGGCACGCTGCTGCTGTCGGGCAACAACGTGGGCGGTGCCTCCGTGCACTACTGGGCTGACACCTACCGCACCCCCGATGACCGGCTGGCGCACTGGGCGCAGCGCTACGGGCTGACGGGCCACGGTCTGGCCGAACTGGCTCCTGCCTGGACTGAGCTCGACGGTGTGCTCAACGTGCACCGCGCCGATGAAGATCACCACAACCGCATGAACCAGCTGCTGCGTGCCGGTGCGCAAAAACTGGGCTGGGCTGGCAGCGCGGTACCGCAGGCACGCCGTGGCTGCGTCAAGTCCGGGCACTGCATGCAGGGCTGCCTCTATGCCGCCAAACAGAGCCAGCTGGTCACCCACATTCCGCAGGCCGTGGCACTCGGTGCACGCCTGTACGCCGACGTGCAGGCGCGCACCCTGCAGTTTCAGACCGGACAGCAGGATAAGGTGCAAAGCCTGCTGTGCGATGTGATGGACCGTGCCACCAACCGCCCGTCCGGCAAACAGCTGACCGTGCAGGCCCAACAGTTTGTGGTCGCCGCGGGCGGCTATTACAGCGCGCCATTCCTGATCGCGAATGGGCTGCAATCCCGGCTGCCCGCGCTGGGCCAGCACTTTGGCATGAACCCCACGGCGTGGGCCTTTGGCCTGTACGACGAAGACATCGTCCTGTGGCGCAACATACCCGCCGCATTTGGCGTGGAAGAATTTCGGCTGGCCCGCTTTGATGCAGCAAAAAAATACACCGAAGGCGGTTACCTGCTGATGGCCAACCAGGTGCAACCCGGCAGCCTGGCCGGCACCATGCCGCTGCTCGGGGACGAAATCGGCGAATGGATGGGGCAGGCCAAACGCATTGGCAGCACCATCATCTGGCTCGATGACTACGAGGAAGAACTCGGCACCATCGGGGTGGGCAGCGACGGTTCACCCAAAGTGGAGTACCCGTACGGCCCGGTGACGCAGGCGATGCTGCGGGATTCACTCAAGAAGCAGGTCACCATGCTGTTTGCCACCGG
>CAUJJV010000140.1 GCA_963205375.1 Pseudomonadota bacterium | reverse complement strand
GGCTCCGAAGAAAATGCGTCCAATCAGCAGCATCCATACCGGTGTGCTGGAGGCCACCAGCGTCACATTGATCGGGGTGGAGGTGTGCAGGGCAAGGTACTGCAGCGCGTTGTACAGGCCAATGCTCAGCAGACCCAACAGAGAAAACCGTCGCCAGGCGGGCCACATGGCACTGTCGGGCCGCAGTACCGGCGCGGCCAGCGGCAGCAGCAGGACAAAGGCTAGCACCCAGCGCAGCAGGTTCAGCGTCATGGGGGGAACCAGGTCGTTCACCATGCGCCCCACCACCGCATTGCCGGCCCACAGAATGGGAGGCAGGGTTAGCAGCAGGGCGGTCGCTGGCGTTACGCGTTGGGTCATCCTTGGACTGTACCAAGGCATTCACGGGCAGCCGGGCGACAGGGGCAATTTCATGGCACCATGGCAGCCCGAAGGAGACACCACCATGACACAGACCCCATCCCGCGCCATCCACATCGACCAGCACGGTGGCCCCGAGCAACTCACACTGGTGAATGTCACCGTGGGTGATCCGGGTCCGGGCGAAATCCGCATCCGCCACAAAGCCATCGGACTGAACTTCATTGACGTATACCAGCGCAGTGGCCTGTATCCCATGCAGATGCCCCTCCAGTTGGGCATGGAAGCGTCCGGTGTGGTGGAAGCGGTGGGCGACGGTGTGACGCACCTGAAAGCCGGAGACCGCGCGGCCTATGCCAGCCAGCCGCCCGGCAGCTACTGCGAGGTGCGTGTGATGCCGGCCAAGTGCGTGTGCAAGCTGCCCGATGCCATCGATTTCGATACCGGTGCGGCCATGATGCTCAAGGGCTTGACCGCACAGTATCTGCTCAAGCGCACCCAGCCGCAGGGCGGATTGCAGCCCGGTGACTTTGTGCTGTTTCATGCCGCTGCCGGTGGCGTGGGCCTGATTGCCTGCCAGTGGGCCAAGGCCATGGGCCTGCGCCTTATCGGTACTGCAGGTTCTGATAAAAAATGCGCTCTAGCCCTCGCCAATGGGGCAGAGTTTGCTATTAATTATGTAACAGAGGATTTTCTGGCCCGCGTGAAAGAGATCACTGGCGGCAAGGGCGTGAAGGTGGTGTACGACAGCGTCGGCAAGGACACCTGGGACAAGTCGCTGGACTGCCTGGCACCGTTCGGGCTGATGGCCAGCTTTGGCAATGCATCCGGTCCGGTGGCACCGTTTGCGCCCGGCATCCTGGGCCCCAAAGGCTCCATCTATGTGACCCGCCAGACCCTGTTCACCCACATTGCCACCCGCGAGAGCACGCAGGCCATGGCGGACGACCTGTTTGATGTGGTGGTCAGTGGCAAAGTGAAGATCCACATTGATCAGCGCTATCCGCTGGAAAACGTCCAGCAGGCGCACAAAGACCTTGAGGCACGTCAAACAACCGGCTGCACGGTGCTGACACTGTAGGGCGTCATAGGGGGAGGGAATAAAATGCGAGGTTGCCGCACAGTTTGTGCTCCCCCTGGCACTGCCTCATGAAAACAATATCCATAAAACACTCTCTACTTGCGGCAGTTTTGTCCGTATCGCTGGGTCCGGTCGTTTTTGCCCAAAGCACTGCTGAAGCCCAAGCCCCGGCCCCGGCCCGCGCAGATTCCGCGCAGTCCAAGGACGTCAAGGCCAGCTTTGACCGCGCGATCAACGCAAAAAATGACTGGTATTTCTCCTGGGGCTGGAGCCGGCAACAGTACGCTCCGTCGGACATCCACGTGTCGCAGCCCGGCCTGGGCAATGATTTCACGGTCCACCAGGCGACTGCGACCGATTTCCCCACCAGCTTCGAGGACACGATCAAGTCCACGCTCAACCTGGAGTTGACCAACCCGCAGGAAAACATTCGGATTGGCAAGTTCATGAATCCGGAGAAAACCTTTGCGATTGAGTTTTCGATCGACCACAGCAAATACAACACGGACTTCAACCAGACTGTCCCGGTGACTGGAACCGTCAACGGGGTGCCCCAAAACGGGAGCATGACGCTCACCCCGCAGAATTTCAGTTATGCGCTGCATAACGGCTTGAACCACCTGATGGTCAACGCGGTGTGGTTGAAGCATCTGTACGGACCGATGCAGCAGCCCGGAGATTTACAGTTGATCAGCCGCGTGGGCGCAGGCATTTTGCTACCCCATGCCGACAACACGATCTTCGGCAAGGAAAATCAGGTGGGTCCCAAGAACACCAACGTGTGCTGCGGTTCTGGCGACTGGTGGCAGGTCAACGGATGGACCGCTGGCGTGGAAGTCGGCGTGCGCTATACGGTCTATAAATCCGTGTACCTGGAGCTGACCCAAAAAGTTGCGTACGGCGTGCTCCGCAAGGTCCCGGTGTACCAGGGCCATGCCGACCAGACCATCTGGATGTCCGAGCAGGTGCTGTCCACGGGCTTCCTGTTCTAGGCTTGCACCATTCAGCCGGCGGGAAGCCTGGGCGAAACCGCTCGTGTCCCCCGGCCTTCGGCCTCCTCCTTTACCTCGCTATTTCACCCAGACTGCCCACCAGCTGAATGGGCGGCAGTTATCGCGGTAGGGGTCAGCTTTTCTTGACGCGCAAGAACTCGTCCAGAATCAGGCAGATGGCGCCCACGGTGATGGCGCTGTCGGCTACGTTGAAGGCTGGGAAGTGCATGCCGCGCCAGTGGAAATCCAGAAAGTCCACCACATAGCCGTGCACCAGGCGGTCAATCACATTGCCCACGGCGCCGCCCAGTATGCAGGCCATGGCAAAGCTGAATAGCTTCTGGCCTGGGTGGGATTTCAGCATCCAGATAATTACACCGGCCGCCACAAACCCCAGCACCGTGAAGAACCAGCGCTGCCAGCCCGACGCACCCGCCAGAAATGAGAAGGCTGCGCCGCTGTTGTGGACCCGCACGATGTTGAAGAAGCTGGTCACAGTGGTGCTGTCACCCAGATGGTAGTACCCCACGATCAGCACCTTGGTGAACTGGTCGGCCAGCAACAGGATGAATGCCAGGCCCAGCCACTGCAGCATGCCGCCACCGCTGGACCTGCTACTGCGGGCCATCAGGCAAACGTCCTGGTTTCGCCCGCACCATCCAGATTGGAGGCACAGCGGCCACACACGGTGGGATGGCTGGCGACACTGCCCACATCGCTGGTGTAATGCCAGCAACGCTCGCATTTGGTGCCATTTGAGGCGCTAACCCCCGCAGATTGTGCAGAACCAGCTACCAAAGTAATAGCAGATGTGATGAAAACAAACTTCAGGTCGGCGCCCAGGCTGCTTAGGATGGCGAGGTCTTCGGCGGGAACCGTCAACGTCACTTCGGCCTGTAGCGATGCACCCACCTGACCGGCGGCACGCAACGTCTCGATGTCTTTGTTGACGGCTTCCCGGATGTCGCGGATGCGGTTCCACTTGGTCAGTAACGCAGCATCAGGCGCCTGTAGCGTTACATAGCCGTCCATGAAGATCGAGTCTTTGGTGGCAACAGGTGTTTTGCCCTCGGCGCCCAACACGGCCCAGGCTTCTTCTGCAGTAAAGCTCAGGAACGGTGCCATCCAGCGCAGCATGGCCTGGGTGATGTGCCACAGCGCGGTTTGCGCGGAGCGGCGGGCCAAGCTGTTGGCGCCGGTGGTGTACAGGCGGTCTTTCAGGATGTCGAGGTAGAACGCGCCCAGGTCCTCGCTGCAGTAGACCTGCAGCTTCGACACCACGGGGTGGAATTCGTACACCTTGTAGTGCGCCAGGATGTCGGCCTGCAACTGCGCCGCGCGGCTCAGCGCGTAGCAGTCGATTTCCAGCAACTGCTCAAACGGCACGGCGTCCTTGGCCGGGTCAAAGTCGCTGACGTTGGCCAGCAGGAACTTCAAGGTGTTGCGCACACGGCGGTAGGTATCCACCACACGGGCCAGGATCTTGTCGTCGATGTTCAGGTCGCCCGAGTAGTCGGTCGATGCCACCCACAGGCGCACGATCTCCGCGCCCATCTTGCTGGTCACAGTTTGCGGGTCCACCGTGTTGCCCAGGCTCTTGCTCATCTTGCGGCCCTGGCCGTCCGTGGCAAAACCGTGGGTCAACAGACCGCGGTAAGGCGCACGGTCGTACAGCGCACAGCCCAGCAGCAGCGAGCTGTGGAACCAGCCGCGGTGCTGATCGTGGCCTTCGAGGTACAGATCGGCCTCAGGGGCTGAATTGTCAGCACTGGTGTGGAAGGGTGGACGCTTGTAGGCATCCTTGTGGCTGCCGCGCAGCACGTGCTGGAAGGTCGAACCCGAGTCGAACCATACTTCCAGAATGTCGGTGCTCTTGGTGTAGCTCGGTGCGTCTGCTGCTCCCAGAATTTCTTCGACCGTCACGCGGCTCCAGGCCTCGATGCCGCCTTTTTCGACGATGTCGGCCGCCTGGTCCAGGATCTCCATGGTGCGCGGATGCAACTCGCCCGAATCCTTGTGCAGGAAGAACGGCACGGGTACGCCCCAGCTGCGCTGACGCGAGATGCACCAGTCGGGCCGGTTGGCGATCATGTCGCGCAGGCGGGTCTTGCCGTTCTCGGGGTAGAAGCGGGTCTCCTCAATAGCGTCCAGTGCCAGCTGGCGCAGGGTCTTGGGTGCCTTGTCCTTGGTAAACACTCCCTCGCCAGCATCCATGCGCACAAACCACTGGGCGGCGGCGCGGTAGATCACCGGCGTCTTGTGGCGCCAGCAGTGCGGGTAGCTGTGGACGATGGGCTGGGTGGCCATCAGACGGTCGCTCTGGCCCAGCACTTCGAGGATGCGGGCGCAGGCTTTCCAGATGTTCATGCCACCAAACAGGGGCAGGTCTTCGGCATAGCTGCCGTTACCCTGCACCGGGTTGAGGATGTCGTCGTACTTCAGGCCATGGGCCACGCAGCTGTTGAAGTCGTCCACGCCATAGGCAGGGGCCGAGTGCACGATGCCGGTGCCGTCGGAATCACTCACATAGTCGGCCAGGTAAACCGGCGACAGGCGGGCATAGCCCGGGTGCACGTCGTGTAACGGGTGCTTGAAGTTCAGGCCACCGAGCTGTTTGCCGCTGGTGGTGGCAATCACCGTGCCGGTGGTGCCATAGCGTTCCAGGCATTTTTCGACCAGCGTGTCAGCCAGCACCAGCAGTCCACGGGGTGTATCCACCAGCGCGTAGGTCAGCTCGGGGTGGGCGTTGAGGGCCTGATTGGCAGGGATGGTCCAGGCGGTCGTGGTCCAGATGACGATGAAGGCGGGCTTGGCTTCCAGCCGCGCAGCCACCAGCGGTGCGGAGGGGTGGTCCGACAGCTTGCCAGGCAGGAAGGCCTGCAGCAGCGCCTGCTTGTCGGCCGCTTCAAAAGCCACGTCCAGCGTGTCGCTCTTTTTGTCGGCGTATTCGATTTCGAATTCGGCCAACGACGAGCCGCAGTCAAAGCACCAGTACACGGGCTTCAGACCGCGGTAGACAAAGCCGCGTTCGATCACGCGTTTGAAGGCGCGGATTTCGCCGGCTTCATTGGCCGGGTCCATGGTGCGGTACGGGCGCTCCCAATCACCCAGTACGCCCAGGCGCTTGAAGTCTTCGCGCTGTTGGTTGATCTGTTCGGTGGCGAATGCGCGGCTCTTGGACTGCATGTCGTCACGGCTCAGATTGCGCCCGTGCAGTTTTTCGATGGCATTCTCGATCGGTAGACCGTGGCAGTCCCAGCCGGGGATGTACTGCGCATCAAAGCCCGCGAGCTGCTTGGACTTGACGATCATGTCCTTGAGCACCTTGTTCAGCGCGTGGCCGATGTGCAGCTTGCCGTTGGCGTAGGGCGGGCCGTCGTGCAGCACAAACAGGGGAGCACCAGCACGGCTATCGCGCAGGCGGCGATACAGGCCTTCCTCGTTCCAGGTTTTTACCCATCCTGGCTCGCGCTTGGGCAAGTCGCCGCGCATCGGGAAAGGGGTGTCAGGCAGGTTCAGGGTACTGCGGTAATCTTGCTTTTCAGTCATGGCGAGTTCAATCCAGGTAATCGGGTGGGGGCCCCTAGTGCACTGCGGGAGGTGCTAATGGCGGGGTGACTCTCTGTGAGGGCAGAAGTGACGCGGGGCAAGGTGCGTCGCTGACCGGGTGGTCGGCCCCGTCAAATTCGGGCCGCGAACCAAGCCCGAGCGTCATCGCAGTCCTGGCGTATGCCCTTTGTCAGGGATTCCAGACCGTCGTACTTCAGCTCGTCGTGCAGTTTGTGCAGTAGTTCCACGCGGATGATTTTACCGTAGGCCCCCTCGGGACCCAGATGGGCGGGCCAGTCCAGGCAATGGGTTTCCAGCAATACGCGGCCCCCGTTGACATCGGTCGGGTCCAGCGACGGGCGTACCCCAAGGTTGGCCACGCCCTGGATCGGCTGCTCGGACAGGCCATGCACCAGTACGGCGAAGATGCCGCTGGCAGCGGGCTTCCAGTGGGAAAAGCGCAAGTTCAGCGTCTTGAACCCCAGTGTGCGGCCCAGCTTGCGCCCGTGCACCACGTGGCCGGAGATGCAATACGGACGCCCCAGCAGGCGGGCGGTGTCCTGCATGCGGCCTTCACCCAGCGCATCGCGCACAGCGGAGCTGGAGACACGCAGGCCATGGACTTCGTAACTGTTCATGCGAGCCACGTCGAAGCCCTGCGTTTGGCCAGCGTTGTCCAGAAAAGTGTAGTCACCCGCGCGCTGTGCCCCAAAACGGAAATCATCACCGACCAGCACATAGCGGGCGCCCAGTCCCTGCAGCAGCACCTGGTCGACGAAGGCC
>CAUJJV010000139.1 GCA_963205375.1 Pseudomonadota bacterium | reverse complement strand
GTAGCAGCTGGAGAGCTGCGAGCGCAGCGTGCCGCTATTGAACAGGGTAGGCGTACTGGACATGAAGTCGAAGCTGGAGAGTACCTCGTAGAACTCGATGGCGCGGGCTTCGCGGTCAATCTCATTGAGTGACAGGCCCATCGCCACACGCATGAAGAAAGCCTGTGGCAATTCAATGCGTGTCTTGCCCACGTGCAGGAAGTAGCGGTCATACAGGGTTTGCAGACCCAGGTAATCAAAATTGAGATCGCGGTCTGCCTTCAGGGCAGCGCCGAGGCGCTTGAGGTCAAACTGCAGCAACTTTTCGTCCAGCAGTTCAGCGTCCACGCCTTTCTTGATGAAACCGGGGAAATAGTCGCAATAGGCTTGGCCCATGTCGGCTTGTGCCACGTCACGTCCCAGAACCTCGCGGGAGATCGTGTGGAAAAGCAGACGGGCGGTGGCATAGGTGTAGTCCGGGTCTTTTTCAATCAGCGTGCGTGCAGCCAGGATGGATGCCTTGTAGACCTCATCCATGGGCACACCGTCGTACAGGTTGCGCATGGTTTCTGCCACGATGGGGTCCGCCTTGACATCTGCACCGAGACCCGCGCATGCGACTTCTATGCGTGTCTTGAGTTGCTCCAGATCCAGAGCGATACGCTGGCCACCTTCCAGAACGTGCAGGGTAGGGGCGGCCGGAGCGGCTTGTGCTACCTGCTTGGCGCGTTCTTGTGTGCGCCGCTCGCGGTACAGAACATAAGCGCGAGCGATTTCGTGGTGACCGCCGCGCATCAGGCCGAGTTCGACCTGATCCTGAACGTCTTCGATATGAAATGTGCCGCCACCGGGGCGTGAGCGCATCAACGCACGGATAACCTGTTGCGTCAGTCCGTCCACGGTTTCGCGCACGCTGGCGGAAGCGGCTCCCTGCGTGCCATGCACTGCCAGAAAGGCCTTCATCATGGCCACGGCAATTTTGTTGGGCTCGAACGGCACTACTGCGCCATTGCGACGAATGATCTGGTAGTGCGCCAGCGGACTAGTGGATTCGCCCGCGAAGGCCGGCACATTGGTCGCGGCTATGGAGCTTGTCGTCGGTGTGGGGGCTGCAGATGAGACAGATTGCATGATTTCCTCGTCTTAACGGTGATCTTTTTTTGGGGGGTGATGGCGCGTTTGTCGGTTTTTGCACCGGATGCCTGGCGCCTCAAAGCGAACAGAACACACTATATCTGGGGTGTCGGGTGGTGACAAGCCACTACCGGTAGTGTATCGAAAGAATGCGGCTACTTTTGTCTGTGGATGAAAGCTGGCCAGAAATATGCACGAAATTCGCTGGAAAAGACGGGTTCCAGGAATCTCGCGCACAGCCATATTCCACGCCGTTTTTATCTGTATTTCCAGTATCGACGCGGCTCTCTGAATGTTTTTCAGTGAAAAGCCGCATCGTTATTGGACTGGCGCGAGGTGGGCTCATGTCGGGCGCATCGAATGGTGCAGAGCCACACCCCGAATTCCGAGCCTAAAAAGAATATTTTTCCCGAACACCATCGGGAAAACACCGAGAAGGAAATCCCAGCGTCTGTTGCAAAAACGCCCACTGCATTCCTGCGCCCGGATCTGCTTTTCTGCCTGGTGCAATGTGTTCATGCCCAGCGATGTGCGCTATGGGGTAGCGCTGGGCGATTGCCGGGCATAGTGCTTGTAGTGCTTCGTATTGTTCAGCCTCGAAGGGCTCACCTTCCAGCCCTTCGAGTTCAATGCCAATGGAGTCGTCGTTGCAGTTGTCTCGACCACGGTAGTGGGAAGCCCCTGCATGCCAGGCGCGGTCATCACAACTCACAAACTGCCAGATCTCCCCTGCGCGCCGGATGAAGAAGTGCGCCGACACTTGCAAGCCTTCAATGGTTTTGAAGTAAGGGTGGCTACCCCAGTTCAACTGGTTGGTGAACAACTCCAGCACTCCGCTGCCGCCATACTCGCCAGGCGGCAAGCTGATGGAGTGCAGCACGATGAGGTCAATGTGCGCCAGTGCAGGGCGCGGACCGAAGTTGGGAGAAGGGAGCGGTCTGGCGAATTGATACCACCCATCCTTCCAGATGCGGGACGCCAAGACGGGTGTTTCAGGCATCAGCCTCGTCCTCCGCAGATTGTGGCGTATCTATTTTCAACCGGGCGATGCGGTATCGAATCTGCCGCAGGCTCAACCCCAGGCGCGTTGCCGCCAAAGTGCGATTGAAGCCGGTTTCCTTCAGGGTGCGAACCAGAATATCCCGCTCCTGCTGGTCCAGATGGGTCTGCAGATCCGATGGAATGTCCTCAGCGCGGGGAGCGGACAGAGGTGCTGGAGTCGTTGTTGCTTCTATTGGCGCCGGCCGCGTTGCGATCGACATGCAGTCATCCAACTGCAGCTCGTCGCCATCGGTCAATGCCATGGCGCGGTGTAGCAGGTTTTCCAGTTCGCGCACATTGCCGTTGAGAGGTAGCTGGGACAACTGCCCAAGCGCAATCTCAGCCAGTTTGGGCGGACTTTGTCCGGATTCGGCGGCAATGCGCTGGATCAGCGACTGACACAATGCCGGCAGATCCTCGATGCGATCCCGCAAGGGCGGAATATGAATATCGATCACGTTGAGCCGGTAAAAAAGATCCTGGCGGAAACGCCCTGCAGCGACCTCTGCGGGCAAATCTTTGTGTGTTGCACTCACGATACGTACGTCTACTGGCTCTTCCTGGCTGCCGCCTATAGGGCGAATGCACCGCTCCTGAATTGCCCGCAATAACTTGGCCTGCATGGCGATAGGGAGATCCCCGATTTCGTCCAGAAAGAGCGTTCCACCATTCGCCGCCTTGAAGAAGCCCTCTCGATCCTGGCTGGCACCGGTGTAGGAGCCTTTTTTGGATCCGAAGAACTCCGCTTCCAGCAGGTTCTCGGGTATGGCTCCGCAATTGACCGCCACCCATGGACCTTCGCTGCGGTGGCTGTTGGCGTGCAGTGCGTTGGCTACCAATTCCTTGCCGGTTCCGGATTCCCCGCACACTAGCACCGGAGCCATGCTGCGAGCCACCTTGACAATCCGGTCTTTGACAAAGCGCATCGCGGGCGAGTCGCCTGCGAGCAAAGAAAGCGCGGCCTCGCCTCCCGTGGTGCGCCCCGTACGACGTGTTGCCCGGGTGTCGGACGCGGATGACACTTCCTTGGGCCTGTCCGCCGTGTTAGTGCCGTGAATCGCCGCTGCCACAACGGAGCGAAATTGCTTCAGGTCAACCGGCTTTGTCAGGTAGTCAAATGCACCTGCCTTGAGAGATTCCACGGCATTCTCTGCCGAGCCATAGGCAGTAATGACAATGCAACGTTCGGAGCGTTGCTGGTTGCGCAGATCCTTGAGAAGTTCTGTTCCCATGCCATCGGGCAGGCGCATATCTGTAATCACGAGGTCAAATCGTCCGGCATGGAGGGCCTCCCGTGCCTGTTCGACGGTGCCGGCGGTGGTGACCTGGTATCCCTCACGCAACAGTGTCAGTTCATACAAGGTACGCAGGTCTGGCTCGTCATCGATGACCAGAATGTGTATGTTGCTTAATAAAGTGTTGGTTGCCATGGGCTGGTTTTGGCGGTGGCTTCGTTGGCGGATGCTGGCGTACTGGCTTGTGCCAAGGTAATGACAAATTCATTGCCATCTGTGCTCTGTCCCCGTGCGATTCTGGACGTCCGTTGGTAGACAATGGTCGCGCCATGCCGTTCGCAGAGTTCCCTGCAAATGTAGAGCCCCAGACCGCTGGATCGGCTTTCCGAGGAAAAGAATGGCTCAAACAGATGCCGCTCTACGGACTGCTCCATGGGCTGCCCGTCGCTCCAGACGGACAGCATCGCATGCCGTTCATCCAGTACACGGCTGGAAACCTGAATGGCCTCGGCTTGGGACGTCGCATAGCGGCGGGCGTTATCAAGCAGGTTGACCAAAACCCGTCGAAGGTGCTCGATTTCAAATTGAACCAGCAGTGCCGGTCCAGACAACAGGGTCACCAATCTGGGAGCTTCCCCATTTTGCTGAGCCCATTCGTGGCAGATGCGATGGGTGTGTTCGTTCAAAGCCAGTGACAGGTTCGACGTCTCTTTCGCATGAGGCCCTACCTGTGCCGCGTGCAGGATGTCATCGACAATCTTTCCCAGCCGTTTGGCATTTTGTCCGATCATGTCGGTGAGCCGAATCTGTCTAGGGTCTCCCAGATCCTCTTCCAGCAGGGCATTGGCTTGGCTGATGGCCGCCAGCGGATTGCGTATCTCGTGCGCTACGGCCGTCGACATGCGGCCCATACTGGCCAACTTTTCTGTGCGCATGCGGGCTTCGAGTGCCCGAAGGTCTTGCAGAAAGAGCACGCAGAGACTATCTGCTCCACCACCTTGTGGGGCGGCCAGTCGGGTACGTACCTTGATACGCTGAACGCCAAGCGCACCCTGACGCAACGTAACGTCTTCCTCAAGGCCCTCGCCTGTTCCGATACATACGCGTGTCAGGTTCCACAGGGGCGCCCAACCCGCATGTGCTTTCAGGTCCAGCAGATGCGGCTGTGCGTGGGCCACCCCCAGTAAGCGCCGGGCAGCAGGATTGGCTGCCAGAACCCGGCCACTTGCATCAACAATCACGACCCCGTCCTGAAGCGATTCAATCACCAGTTCATTGACGTGGCGTTGAATATTGGCGGCAGCCTGATTGAGGCGGGCGCGTTGCCCTGCATTGGCCAGACGGGTGGACAGCTGATTGGCCAGCAGTGCGATAACGAAGTACCCAACGCCACTGAGTGCAGATTGAACAAAGTATGCAGTTGCATCTGCGAGGCTGGTCAAATGCGTCCATGTTGTATTGACCAGAAGCAGCACGGTGACTCCCGCCGCCGTACCCAGGGCGAGGCGTAGCGGCCCCAATACGGCAGAAAGAAGGACAGGTAACGCAAACAAGGGGGTGTAGTTGATGTTGTTGCCCTGGACGATTTGCAATGCAGAGAACGCCACAACATCCACACCGACCAGGCTGAGCCAGGATTTGTTGAACGAAGTTCCCAGAGCGTGGGGCTTTTCCAGTAGCCTGGATGCCAGCGTGGCCACAAAGTAGGCGACACAGATCGCAACCAGCAGGCGGCTTTGTGCAAACCCTGTGAAGTAGAGCGAGCCTTGCAGGGCAACCATCACTACACTGAGTGCGAGCCTGGCGGTCATGAAGCCCTGCCACTGACGCACGTACTCTCTGGACTCTTCCGTACTCTCCAGGACGGCCGCTATATCTGGGGGGCCAAACCAGGAGTGTTGCGTGGCGTCGTCGTCCATTCAGGACTCCGCAATCTTTCTGTGTGCGTTGCAACAGTACACACCCCGCGCACCTGGCACCGCCTCTCCGTCCGGAATGTGAATATCACAATGCGCGCACTGCACCATTTGTGTCGGCGTCGCCTTGGCACGTTCGCGTTGTTGGCGCGTCGCTATTTGGTCTGCGGTACGTGCAGACCTCCACTTCCAGGCAACGAGGAAGATAACCAGGAAGATCAGCAGGTATTTCACGCGGTCCGTCCCAGAAAAATTTCCATGACGAACCGTGAGCCCACATAGGCCAGTAACAGGAACACCGTCCCGATGTACAACACCAGCGCTGCGCGCTTGCCACGCCACCCAGCCAGCCAGCGCCCAGCCAAAAGTACGGCGAATGTCACCCAGGACAATAGGGAAAATACCGTTTTATGATCCCAGCGCCACGCGTGGCCGTAGACCACTTCACCAAACAGCATACCTACCAGCAAGGTCAGGCTCAGCAACGCAAAACCTGCAGCCACAAAGCGGTAGGTCAGTCGTTCCAGTGTCAGCAGGGGCAGGCCACTGTGGGAGTCCTCTGCCATGCGGATGCGCTTTTCGGCGTGGTTCATGAACAGGGCGTGCACCACTGCCATGCCAAACAGGCCGTAGCAGGCAATCGCAAAGGCGAGATGGACAGGTAGCCATACAGACGCTGTGGCTGGCAGTGTGTTGCCTGGAAAAGCGTAGGCCAGCAGTACCGCCGCCGCGCCGAGTGCACACAGGGTCCAACGGGTGGAGAGTTGCGGGTAGACAAGGCTTTCTACTGCATAGACCGCCGCGACCAGCCATGCGGTGACCGACAGTGCCGGGGCAAATCCAAAATGGGCGGGATCGCCCATCAATCCCATGGCCAGTACCAGTCCATGCAGCAGCCAGGCGACGGCCACCCACAGATGCGACGTACGCAAGCTCATTCGGGTTGCACGCAAGGCAGGCCAAGCGTAGGCAGAGGCCGCCAAAACCGAAAGAATCAGTTGAACCGGGGATGCACTGGCTAAAATCATGTGCACAGTTTAGCGTTTTGCACTCCGCTGGCTCCGGCCGGCGTTCACACAAGGTTCCGTTCGCCGGAATACGTTCTATGGCCTCCGCTCTTTCCGACAAACTTTCCCGACTCGTCAAGGACCTCCGCGGTCAGGGGCGCATTACCGAAAGCAATGTGACCGACATGCTGCGTGAGGTGCGCATGGCCCTGCTGGAGGCCGACGTAGCCCTGCCGGTGGTGCGCGATTTCATTGCCCGGGTGAAGGAAAAAGCACTGGGGCAGGAAGTACTGGCTTCCCTGCAGCCCGGCCAGGTGCTGGTGAGCATCGTCAATAGGGAGTTGGCCGCGACCATGGGCGAGGGTGTCAGCGACCTCAACCTGTCGGTGCAGCCCCCCGCCGTGATTTTGATGGCCGGTTTGCAGGGTGCGGGTAAGACTACTACGACAGCCAAACTCGCCAAACATCTGATCGACAAGCGCAAGAAGAAGGTGCTGACGGTGTCGGGCGACGTGTACCGCCCGGCGGCGATTGAGCAGTTGAAAACCGTGACTGCCCAGGCAGGTGCCGAGTGGTTCCCCAGCACCCCCGACCAGAAGCCGGTGGACATCGGTCGCGCGGCGCTGGATTACGCCAAAAAACACTTTTTCGATGTCTTGCTGGTCGATACGGCCGGCCGCCTGGCGATTGACGAAGCGTTGATGCGTGAGATCAAGGAGTTGCACGCCGTACTGAATCCGGTGGAAACCCTCTTTGTTGTGGATGCCATGCAGGGTCAGGACGCGGTCAACACCGCCAAGGCCTTCAAGGAAGCGCTACCGCTCACCGGCATCATTTTGACCAAGACCGATGGCGACTCCCGCGGTGGTGCCGCGCTGTCGGTACGACAGATTACTGGTGCCCCCATCAAGTTTGCCGGTACCAGCGAGAAGCTCGATGGTCTGGAGGTCTTTGATGCTGAACGCCACGCTGGCCGTATTCTGGGCATGGGCGACATCGTCGCGCTGGTAGAGCAGGTTACGGCGGGTGTTGATATCCAGGCGGCCCAGAAACTGGCTGCCAAGGTCAAGAGTGGCGGTGGTTTTGATCTGAACGATTTCCTGGCCCAAATCCAGCAGATGAAGCAGATGGGTGGACTATCGAGCCTGATGGACAAGTTGCCGAGTCAACTGTCGGCCAAGGCCGGTCAGGTGGATATGGACAAGGCAGAGAAAGACATCAAGCGCAAGGAAGGCATCATCCAGAGCATGACGCCGCTGGAGCGCCGCAAGCCCGAACTCATCAAGGCCACCCGCAAGCGCCGTATTGCTGCCGGTGCCGGTGTTCAGGTGCAGGAAGTCAACCGCATGCTCAAGGAATTTGAGCAGATGCAGGAGATGATGAAGAAGATGAAGGGCGGCGGCATGATGAAGATGATGAAGCGCCTGGGAGGCATGAAGGGCATGCCCAAGATGCCCTTCTAGCTTCCGGCAGTATCAGGCAATATGGAACACTGATACCGCCTGTACCAGGCCCGCCGCCTGCACCCGCAGGGATTCCGCTGCAGCCGCACTTTCTTCGACCAGCGCAGCGTTTTGTTGCGTGTTGCGATCCATATCCGACACCGCGTCGTTGACGCCTTGAATCGCATCTGCCTGCTCGGCGGTGGCCCGGGAAATCTCGGCCACCATCGTGCTGACCTGTTCGATGGAGGTTACGATGCGCTGCATGGTCTGACCCGCAGCATATACCTTGTTCGTTCCGGCAGCCACCTGCTCCACAGACGCCCCGATCAGGCCCCGAATTTCCTTGGCAGCCTCGCTGCTGCGTTGGGCCAGACTGCGCACCTCACTTGCGACCACCGCAAAGCCGCGCCCCTGCTCACCTGCGCGGGCGGCTTCCACCGCTGCGTTGAGGGCAAGAATGTTGGTCTGAAATGCAATGCCGTCAATCGTGCCAATGATTTCGCTGATGCGTTTGGCCTGCACGCTGATGGCTTCCATGGTGGAAACTACTTCGGCCACATCGGTACCACCTTGTTTTGCCACGTTCGATGCACTGGAGGCCAGTTGTGTGGCCTGCATGGCGGTATCGGCATTGAGGCGAATGGTGTTGGACAGATCCGCAACGGAAGAGGACGTGGCTTGCAACGCAGACGCAGTTTGTTCGGTGCGGGTTGCAAGGTCATTGTTGCCGATGGAAATTTCACTGGCGGCCGTGTCGATCTGGTCGGCGCCACTGCGAATATTGGCGATCATGCCGTTGAGGCGCTGTGTCACCTCGCCCAGAGCGCGCAGTACCTGGCCGGTTTCGTCACTGCCCGCCTGTACCTCACGCAAACTGAGGTTGCCTTCGGCCACATCGCGTGCAATCCCGACGGCCGATTTCAATGGCCGGACAATCTCGCGTGCGGTAAACCAGGTGACCAGCATGCCAATTGCCAGTGCAATCGCGGCCAGTGTCATGGATGCCTTGTTCCCGGTGGACAGGCTCTCCGTGGTCATTTCACCACTCTGTTTGGCCTGCTCGACTTCACCGTTGAACTGCTCCGAAAGCAGTCCTCGGGTTTCCTGGTATGCGGTGTCGGCGGCGCTCATGTAGACCGCAGCGGTCGCCAGGTCCGCATCCTTCATATCGACGGTGTCCAATGCGGACTTGGTGTAGGTCTTGAACGCTGCATCCAGCCGGGTCAGCCGTGACACTGCGTCGGCGTCGCCTTGCGCCATAGCTTCGCGCAGCCGGTCGATGCGCTGCTGGGTCGTTTTCAGCTCTGCAGCAATTTTTTCGTCCAGCGCCTTGATGATGGCCGGCTTCAGGCCAGCACCCGTGTAGGCCACCGTTTGCATGACCAGCCCATTGACCGC
>CAUJJV010000138.1 GCA_963205375.1 Pseudomonadota bacterium | reverse complement strand
GGTTGGCCATGATGCCCATCACCTCGTCGCTGATGCGGTAGATGGCGATCAGCGCCAGAATCAGCGCCGCCTGCCAGCGGTACCGGCGGATGAAGTCGGCAAAGGGTTCCACCAGCGCGCCCTTGAGCCAGTCGGCCGCATTTTTGGCAGGGGGCAATTCGCGGTGCACGGGTTCCCTGGAAAACAGCACGGTCAGCACACCCAGCAGCATGGATGCGGCCATGACCAGGTAAGCGGTTTGCCAGGCGCCGTGCTGGTAACTGCTCACATCGGCGACCTCGGCGCGGGCCGCAATCCACAGCACGCCGGCACCGGCCCAGATCATCGCCAGCCGGTAACCGGTCTGGTAAGTGGCGGCCAGTGCGGCCTGGCGCTCCACGTCTGCCGACTCGATCCGGTAAGCGTCCAGCGCGATGTCCTGGGTGGCGGAGGCAAATGCCACCGTCAGTGCACCCCAGACCATGGGGGTTAGCGCCAGCTTGGGGTCAGTCATGGCCATGGCAACCAGGGCTGCGATGATTGCCAGCTGCGACAGCAACAACCAGCTGCGCCGGCGTCCCATCAGATGGGTCAGCACTGGAATGGGCATGCGGTCCACCAGCGGCGACCAGACCCACTTGAAGCCATACGCCAGCCCCACCCAGCTGAGGTGACCAATCGTAGTACGGTTGATGCCGGCTTCGCGCAGCCAGAAACTCAACGTGCCAAATACCAGCAGCAGCGGCAACCCGGCAGAAAAACCCAGCAGCAGCATGCGAATACTGGCCGGCTCCAGATAGACGTGCAGGGATTCAGTCCACGAAAGCTTCGGCTGGGGCGTTGTAACGGTGGATTCAGTCATGAGACGGGGTCCGGATGGTGTAGGGTCTAAACATGGCTTGATGGGGTATCGCCCAAATTTGCTTATTATTGACGTATGTGCTGGCTCTGTAACAACAAACACGCCGCCTGGTCTTCGCGCCGGGCATTCCTCGCATTGGCCGGGGCATCTGCCGCCGTGCCTGCTTTGGCGCAGGTAGATGTTGGCAAGTCGTCGAGCCTGCGCAAGCTGGTGCCCGCCGAAAAGCTGGAAACAGCTGCCAACCAGCAGTATGCGCAGATGATGAGCGAAGCCAGTGGACAGAAAGCGCTGGCGCCTGACAACCATCCGCAAGTGGTGCGTTTGCGGTCCATTGCCCGGCGACTGATCCCGCACACCGCGCAGTGGAACGACCGCTCCCGGCAGTGGAAATGGGAGGTGAACCTGATTGGCAGCAAGCAGATCAACGCCTTTTGCATGCCTGGCGGCAAGATTGCCTTCTACACGGGCATCCTGGACCAGCTCAAGTTGAATGATGATGAAGTGGCGATGATCATGGGACACGAAATGGCCCACGCGCTGCGTGAGCACGCCCGTGCAAGACTTGCCAAGTCGCAGGCCACGGGCATTGGCCTGTCCTTGGGTGCGCAATTGCTGGGTTTGGGCCAGTTGGGTGACGTGGCCGCCAATCTGGGCACCCAGTTGCTCACGCTGAAATTCAGTCGTGAAGACGAAACCGAAGCTGATCTGGTGGGGCTGGAACTGGCCGCGCGCTCGGCTTTTGCGCCACAAGCCGGGGCCAGTTTGTGGAAGAAGATGGCGCAGGCATCAGGCGGCGCGGGCGGACCGAAGTTCTTGTCTACCCACCCGTCGGGGCCTGATCGTATCCGCGAACTGGAGGCCAACGCGCCGAAAGTGCAGTCTTTGTACGATCAGGCGCGGAAGGCCGGATAAATCGTCTTTTTTATGGCCAAATCGGCCTCTAGCCCTTGTTGGATATGCGTGAGTAGCTATTAATTACATAGCGTATTCAATCGTGATCGGCGCGTGGTCCGAGAACTTCTGGTCTTTGTAGATGGATTCACGCTTGGCAAAGGACGCTAGCGCGGGTGTGGCCAGGTGGTAGTCCAGCCGCCACCCCACGTTGTTGGCATAGGCCTGGCCGCGGTTGCTCCACCACGTGTAGGCGGTGTCGGTGGCGGTGGGCTGTAGCTGGCGATAGACGTCGATCAGGCCAGCTTCGTCCAGCAGCTTGGTCATCCATGCGCGTTCTTCGGGGGTGAAGCCGGAGTTTTTCTGGTTGCTGCGCCAGTTTTTCAGGTCCTGCTCCTTGTGGGCAATGTTCACGTCGCCGCACAAGATGAATTCACGCGCGGCCTTCAGCGCCACCAGATGCGGGTAAAACTCGGCCAGATACCTGAACTTGGCCTGCTGGCGGTCTTCGCCCGACGAGCCGCTGGGGAAGTAGCTGCTGATGATGGACAGCTTCTTTTGGGGCGTGTCAAAGCGCAGCTCTACATAGCGGCCTTCCGCATCAAACTCGGGCGAGCCGTAGCCGATGATCACGTCGCTGGGCTCGTGGCGGGTGTACACGCCCACGCCCGAGTAACCCTTCTTTTCCGCCAGGTGGAAATAGCCCTTGAGCCCGGCCAGCTGCTGGAAATCGCCCTCCATGTGTTCGGCCTGTGCCTTGATTTCCTGCACGCAAATACAATCCGGCTTGGCCTGCGCAAGCCAGGCTTCGAGCCCCTTGCTGGTGGCGGAGCGGATGCCGTTGAGGTTGAGGCTGGTTAATTTGAACAAGGACGTCTCCATGTCAGAGGTTGACAACAAGGGTGAGAACAAGGTGAAGCCACAAGACCGATTAGCCCAGGACTTCGTGCAATTCGCGGTCGATTGCGGCGTGCTCAGGTTTGGTGAGTTTAAAACCAAAGCCGGGCGGCTCTCCCCGTATTTCTTCAACGCCGGGCTGTTTGATGACGGCGCCAAGCTGGGACGGTTGGCGGAGTTTTATGCCCGGAGCCTGCTCCAGAGTGGCATTGAATTTGACATGATTTTCGGCCCCGCCTACAAGGGTATTCCGCTGGGCGCGGCACTGGCGGTGGAGCTGGCCCGGCTGGGTCGCAATGTGCCATTTGCCTACAACCGCAAAGAGGCCAAAGACCATGGCGAGGGCGGCACGCTGGTAGGGGCTCCGCTCAAAGGTCGCGTGCTGATCGTGGACGATGTCATGTCAGCCGGCACGGCGGCGCGGGAATCCATCGCCATCATCCAGGCGGCTGGGGCCAAACCCCACGCCGTAGTCATTGCGCTGGATCGCCAGGAAAAAGCCACCGAGAACGGTGCGGATGTGCCCTACAGCGCCGTGCAATACGTCAACCGCCAGTTGGGCCTTCACGTTTGCAGTATTGCGAAGCTGTCTGATTTAATGCAGTATCTGCAGGCCCACAGTGGCGCGGGGCTGGCTGCGGACCATCAGCGGGTGTTGTTGTACCGGCAAAGATACGGCGTTGACGAAAGTTAAACAAGCATGACTCGAAAAATCAGGGTGGAACGGGCGATATGGGTGGCGTTGGCGGCGCTGGTCGCCAGCGTGTCGACTGCCTATGCACAAAAGCCGGTTGCCGGCATTTACACCTGCATCGACAGCAAAGGCCGCAAGCTCACCTCGGACCGGCCCATAGCCGAGTGCACCGACCGTGAGCAGAGCATTCTGAACCCCAGTGGTACCGTCAAGGCCAAAGTCGGCCCCACGCTGACTGCCCAGGAGCGGGCGGCCCAGAAAGAAAAAGACAAGCTGGCGCTGGAAGAAAAAGCCCGGCAGCTTGAGGAAAAGCGCCGTGACCGGGCGCTGCTGTTGCGCTACCCGACTCGTGCCGTGCACGACAAGGAACGCGCCGAGGCGCTGAACCAGATTGGCGTGGTGATTCAGGCTGCCAACAACCGGATCGTGGAGTTGCGCCGGGAACGTACCGGCATTGATGCCGAGATGGAGTTCTACAAAAAAGACCCCAGCAAGGCGCCACCATCGGTTCGCCGCCAGCTCGAAGACAACGACCACAGCATGGCCGTGCAAAAACGCTTCATTGGCGATCAGGAATCGGAAATCAAGCGCGTGAACGCCCGCTTTGACGAAGAACTGGGCCGTCTCAAGGGCCTGTGGCCAACAACGGCCCAAGTCCCGGCTGCTGTTGCCCAGCCGAAAAAGCCCTGATTTCGCTGGGATTTAGCCCAGCTTCTGGCGCAACAGGTCATTGACCTGCTGCGGGTTGGCCTTGCCTTTGCTGGCCTTCATGATCTGACCCACCAGCGCGTTTAGCGCCTTGGTGTTGCCGGCCTTGTATTCCTCAACGTTTTTCGGGTTGGCGGCGAGCACGTCATCGACGATTTTCTCCAGCTCGCTGGAGTCGTTCATTTGTTTGAGGCCTTTGGACTCGATGATCGAGTCGATGTAGGCTAGCGCAGTCTCGAACTGCGTCCCCGGTGCATGTGTCAGCTCGACGAAGACCGCTTTACCGGCTGAACTCGAAATGGTGTTGTCAGCGATACGGATGATCAACGCGGCCAAGTTGCGTGCCGGAACGAACTCCGCGAACTCAACGAACGTGTGGTCTTCAACTGCATTCAACCACTTCGACACCTCGCCCATGATCCAGTTGCTCAGTAGCTTGGGTTGTCCGCCTGCATGGACTGCACTGACAAAGTAAAGTGCGGTCGCCTTATTTTGAGTTAGCGCTGACGCTTCCTTCTCGGATAAACCATAGTCCCTAACAAACTCTGCTGCCATGACTCGTGGCAAGTCCCACATTTGTGCGCGAATCTGCTCCACCCACCCATCTGTGATCATCAGCGGCGGCAAATCCGGGTCCGGAAAATAACGGTAATCCGCCGCATCCTCCTTGGTCCGCATGGCCCGCGTCTCACCGGTGTCCGGGTTGAACAGCACGGTCGCCTGCTGGATGGCGTGGCCGTCTTCAATCTGCTCAATCTGCCAGCGCACTTCATAGTCAATGGCCTGCTGCATGAACTTGAAGCTGTTCAGGTTCTTGATCTCGCGGCGCGTGCCCAGCTCGCCACCCGGTTTGCGGACCGACACGTGGGCATCGCAACGGAACGAGCCCTCTTGCATGTTGCCGTCGCAGATGCCGATCCAGGTGACTATCTTGTGCAACTCCTTGGCGTAGGCTACGGCCTCGGCGCTGGAGCGCATGTCAGGCTCGGTCACGATCTCCAGCAGCGGTGTGCCTGCGCGGTTCAGGTCAATACCGGTCTGGCCCACGAAATCTTCGTGCAGCGACTTGCCCGCATCTTCTTCGAGGTGGGCGCGCACCAGCCGGACGGTTTTCTTTTCGTTACCAAGAAAAAACTCCACCTGGCCGCCTTGCACCACGGGAATTTCAAACTGGCTGATCTGGTAACCCTTGGGCAGATCCGGATAAAAGTAGTTTTTGCGGGCGAAGATGCTGCGCGGCGCAATGTGCGAGCCGATGGCCAGACCAAACTGGATGGCACGCTCTACCGCGCCCTTATTCATCACCGGCAAAGTTCCCGGCAGGGCCAGGTCCACCGGGCAAGCTTGCGTGTTGGGTTCGGCGCCAAACGCGGTGGATGCACGGGAAAAAATCTTGGATTGGGTCGACAGTTGGGCGTGGGTCTCAAAGCCGATGATGACTTCATAGCCAGACACCAGCGGGCCGGTCGGGCGGCCCCGTTGTTGTGTTTCAAATGTGTTCACGGTCTCACTCATGTCAGAAGCCCTTCGGCATTTGTGCGTGCCAATCGGTTGCCTGCTGAAAGCGGTGCGCGACATTCAGCAGCCGGGCTTCCTGCATGTAGTTGCCAATCAGTTGCAAACCAACGGGCATGTGGCCTTCGCCAAAACCGGCTGGAATGCTCATGCCCGGCAGGCCGGCCAGCGAGCCGGGCAGCGTGAAGATGTCGGCCAAGTAGTCAGCCAGCGGGTCGTTGCCGTGTCCATCCAGTTTCCAGGCGACGCTTGGCGCCACGGGCCCGGCAATCACGTCGCATTGTTTGAAAGCAAGCTGAAAATCAACGGCAATCATGCGGCGAATTTTTTGCGCCTGCAGGTAATACGCGTCGTAGTAACCGTGCGAAAGCACATAGGCGCCAATCATGATGCGGCGCTTCACCTCGTCGCCAAAGCCTTCGGCGCGGGTCTTTTTGTACATGTCGGCCAGGTCGCCATAGTCTTTGGCACGGTGGCCAAACTTCACACCGTCGAAACGGCTGAGGTTGCTCGACGCTTCGGCGGGCGCAATGATGTAGTACACCGGAATGGACAACTCGGTGCGCGGCAGGCTGATGGGCACCAGTTTGGCACCCAGCTGCTCGTACTGTTTGAGTGCGGCTTCCACGCTGGCGCGCACGTCCGCGGAGAGGCCTTCACCAAAGAACTCCTGGGGCACACCAATGCGCAGGCCTTCGATGGAATCCTGCAGGCTGCGACCATAGTTTTCGGCCGGCATGTCCAGCGACGTCGAGTCACGGTCCAGATCGGGGCCGCAGAGGCTGGAGAGCAGCAATGCGCAATCCTGCGCGCTGCGGGCCATCGGCCCGGCCTGGTCCAGGCTGGAAGCGAAGGCCACCATGCCATAGCGCGAGGCGCGTCCGTAGGTGGGTTTGATGCCGGTAATGCCGCAGAACGCAGCCGGTTGGCGGATCGAGCCACCGGTATCGGTGCCCGTCGCAGCCGGGGCCAGCCGGGCTGCCACGGCAGCCGCGCTGCCACCCGACGAGCCACCTGGAATGCGCTCGGCATTCCAGGGGTTGCGCACGGGCGTGACGGCTTCCTGACCAACCGGCGCAATCGCCGAATTTTCGTTGCTGGAGCCCATGGCGAATTCGTCGCAGTTGAGCTTGCCCAGGGTTACGGCACCGTCGGCGGCCAGTTTGGCAACGACGGTGGCATCGAACGGGGAGCGGTAGCCCTTGAGCATGCGCGAACCCGCAGTGGTCGCGAAGTCCTTGGTGACAAAGATGTCCTTGTGCGCGATGGGCACACCTTCAAGGGCGCCGACAGAGCCCTGCGCGATGCGCCGGTCCGCTGCCTGGGCCTGCGCCAGTGTGGTGGTCTCATCGATGGCAACAAACGCACCCAAATGGGCGTGGTCGCGGCTACGCTGCAGAAAGTGCTGGGCCAGCTCGACGGAGGACACCTGTTTGTTCCTGAGTGCGAGTGCCATATCGTGCACGCTGAGGTCGTGCAGGGCGTGGGTGGAAAGAGAGTCTGTCATCGTGTGTTCTGCGTGTCTTATTCAATGACCTTGGGGACCAGGAAGAGCCCGTGCTCGACGGCCGGTGCACTGCGCTGGTTGACCTCGCGTTGGTTGGGCTCGGACACCACATCCTCGCGCAACCGCAGGGCCACGTCCTGAATGGCTGCTACCGGGTGTGCCATGGGCTCCAGGCCGGAAGTGTCCACGGCACGCATGGCCTCCACGATGCTGAAAAAATCGTTCATCTGGCCCAGGATGCGCTCGCTTTCAGCGGGTTGCAGCTCTAGGCGGGCCAGATTGGCAAGGCGCGCGATATCGGAAGATGTCAGTGACATGGTGAAAAAAGAGTTGAAACCAAAGGTAAATCGGACAATGCAGGCCCAGACGGGGTGGGTTATTCACAGGGCATCGGTTATTATCCTAGCTTTGGTGTAGACGCAGCGAAACCGTTGACTTTGACGCCAAACTTACAATTTTTGCAACGATAAAACATGGCGACGGGCCGCCGAAGCGCCGTCCGTGCCCGAGAGGATTTGTGATGTTTGGAGCTTTCCGTCGGTACTTTTCCACCGACCTTGCGATTGACTTGGGTACCGCCAATACCCTGATTGTGGCGCGTGGACAGGGCATCGTCCTGAATGAACCGTCTGTGGTTGCCATTCGCCACGAGGGCGGACCCCAGGGCAAAAAGTCCATTCAGGCGGTGGGTAAGGAAGCCAAGGCCATGCTGGGCAAAGTGCCGGGCAATATTGAGGCGATCCGCCCCATGAAGGACGGCGTGATTGCCGACTTCACGGTTACCGAGCAAATGCTCAAGCAGTTCATCAAAATGGTGCTGCCCCGCGGAATCCTGAAACCCAGCCCTCGGATCATCATTTGCGTGCCCTGCGGTTCGACCCAGGTCGAGCGACGTGCGATTCGTGAGTCTGCGCTGGGCGCTGGCGCCAGCGATGTGTACCTGATTGAAGAACCCATGGCCGCAGCCATTGGTGCCGGGCTGCCGGTGTCGGAAGCCAGCGGCTCCATGGTGGTGGACATTGGTGGTGGTACCACCGAAGTCGGTGTCATCTCCCTGGGCGGCATGGTCTACAAAGGCTCTGTGCGCGTCGGTGGTGACAAGTTCGACGAAGCCATCATCAACTACATCCGCCGCAACTACGGCATGCTGATCGGTGAGCCCACCGCAGAAGCCATCAAGAAACAGATCGGATCCGCTTTCCCCGGCTCCGAAGTCAAGGAAATGGAAGTGCGCGGCCGCAACCTGTCCGAAGGCGTCCCCCGCAGCTTCACCATTTCGTCCAACGAAATTCTGGAAGCGTTGACCGATCCGCTGAACAACATCGTCTCGGCGGTCAAGAACGCGCTGGAGCAAACGCCTCCCGAGTTGGGTGCCGATATTGCGGACCGCGGCATGATGCTCACCGGTGGTGGTGCGCTGTTGCGTGACTTGGACCGCCTGCTGGCCGAAGAAACCGGCCTGCCGGTGCTGGTGGCCGAAGACCCACTGACCTGTGTGGTACGCGGTTGCGGCATTGCGCTGGAACAGATGGAGCGACTGGGTTCCATTTTCACCAGCGAATAAAGTCGGTACAGCGATGCCCGTACCATGCCATTAGGTACGCTGGACAGAGATCCTCCCCCCTTCTTCCGCCAGGGCCCTTCGGCCCTGTCCAAGCTGGCCGTCTGTAGTGCGCTGGCACTGTTTCTCATGGTGGCCGATGCCCGTTTCAAGGTGATGCAGCCGCTGCGTGTGGGGCTGGCGGCGGTGCTCTACCCGGTGCAGTGGCTTGCCATGCAGCCCATCCAGATCGCGCAATCTGCAGGGCAGTACTTTTCTTCACTGCGTTCGGCGCAGGTGGCCAAGGATGATGCCTTCCGTAAACTGGGCTTGCAGGCACAGCGTGCCAACCAGGTGGAGCAGCTGGCGATGGAGAACACACGTCTGCGCAACCTGCTGGGCCTGCGTGAGCGACTGCAGTCGGGCGGCATGGCGGCGCAGGTGCTCTATGACGCGGCCGACCCCTACACCCGCAAGGTGGTCATCGACAGGGGCATGGTGGACCAGGTGCGTCCTGGATCGCCGGTGGTGGATGAACACGGTGTGATTGGTCAGGTCACGCGCGTCTATCCGTTGGTGAGTGAAGTCACGCTGTTGACCGACCGGGACCACGCGATTCCCGTACTCAATACCCGCACCGGCGCACGTGGCGTGGCATTTGGCGATACATCCACCCATGCCGATGCGATGGAGTTGCGTTACATGGCCGCCAATGCCGACGTTGCCGTGGGTGACCTGCTGACCACCAGTGGCGTGGACGGTGTCTACCCGCCGGGCTTGCCGGTGGCGCGTGTGGAGAAAGTGGAGCGGCGGGTGGATACGGTTTTTGCCCGTATTTACTGCGTACCGCTAGGACTGGTCGCCGGGGCCAGCCATGTGATGGTGCTGGAGCCTGTCATGGCACAGATCGCGGAGCGACCTGTGCCAGAACTGCCAGTCGCAGGTCCCAGAAAAGGGGTAACCAAATGAGCGCGTGGTCATTGTTGGAGGTGTTGCGATGATCATGCGTCCGGGCCAGCAACTCCTGTTGCCCGCCAGCCCCCTGTTTATCTGGAGCAGTCTGGTGGTTGCCATGTTGTTCAATATGGTGCAGAACATGGGCTTGTGGGGGCGTGCCGCATGGGTGCCGGATTTGCTGGCCGTCGTGCTGGTGTTCTGGACCGTGCACCAGCCGCTGCGCATTGGTATTGGCGCCTCGTTTATCTTTGGCCTGCTGATGGATGTGCAGCAGGGTAGCCTGCTGGGTCAGCATGCACTGGCTTACACCGTGTTGAGTTTCTTTGCCATCACCGTCCACCGCCGCCTGCTGTGGTTTTCGGTGCCGTCCCAGGCGGCGCAGGTATTCCCGCTGTTTTTTGCAGCGCACGCCGTCGAGCTCGCGGTGCGCCTGATTGGCGGCGGCGTGTTTCCCGGTTTCTGGATATTGTTGGCGCCGGTTCTGGAAGCCGCGTTGTGGCCGATCACCAGCGTTGTGCTACTGGCTCCGCAAAGACGCGCCCCGAACCCCGACGCCAACCGTCCCCTCTGACCCGGGTCTGCCATGACGGAACTGCGTAACGTTGAAATGGATCTGGCACGGTTTCGTGCGCGCGTGTTCGTGATCAGTCTGGTGGTGCTCACATGCTTCTTCCTGCTGGCAGCGCGGCTGGTGTATCTGCAGATCTGGCGACACGAAGACCTGCGTGCGCAAGCCGAGAGCAACCGGACATCCATTGTTCCCATCGTTCCCAACCGGGGGCTGATCCAGGACCGCAACGGCATCGTGCTGGCCAGCAATTACTCCGCCTACACCCTGGAAATCACGCCGTCCAAGAGTGGCGGTGTAGAGCGAACAATTGACGAGCTGGCGCAAGTGGTGGACATCACGCCCCGTGACCGGCGCCGTTTCAAGAGACTGATGGAGGAATCCAAGAGCTTTGAGTCGGTGCCGATCCGAACCCGCCTGACTGATGTCGAAGTCGCCCGTTTTGCAGCCCAGCGTTTCAGGTTTCCAGGTGTCGAAATCAAGGCCAGGCTGTTTCGCAACTACCCTTATGGAGAACTGGCCAGCCATGTGATCGGCTATATCGGGCGCATCAATCGGATGGAAAAGGAAAAGATTGATGACAGCGAGGACCAGGCGAATTACCGTGGCACCGAGTACATCGGCAAGCTCGGTGTAGAGCAGAACTTCGAGAGTCAGCTGCATGGCACCACTGGCGTGGAGCGTATGGAAACGTCTGCCGGTGGCCGCGCGGTGCGCAAACTCGCCAGCACGCCCTCCACGCCGGGGAACATGGTGATGCTGTCCATCGACATCAAACTGCAAAAACTGGTGGAGGACATGTACGGCGATCGCCGGGGGGCGCTGGTGGCAATCGACCCGCGCAATGGAGAGGTGATTGCCTTTGTATCCAAACCCACTTTCGACCCCAATCTTTTTGTGGACGGAATCGACGCAGACAGCTGGGCGGCGCTGAATGAAGACATCGATAAGCCGCTCCTGAACCGCGCACTGCGAGGTACCTACCCGCCGGGTTCGACCTACAAGCCACTGATGGCGATAGCGGCACTCAACAGTGGCAAGCGCGCGGCCAACGTGGTCATTCAGGACAACCTGACCTACAGCTTCGGTGGACGTACTTTTGGCAGCCCCGAGGCCGACCGCCCCGGACCCAAGGATATGCGTCTGGCCATCGTCGGTTCGTCCAACGTCTACTTCTACAGCCTGGCCAACGAAATGGGCGTTGACCTGATTCACGACCAGCTTGCGCCTTTCAGCCTGGGTCAACGCACCGGGATTGATCTGCAGGGCGAGGTGACTGGCGACTTGCCGTCGCAGGAATGGAAGCGCAAGAGGTTTCGCAAGCCCGAGCAACAGAAATGGTATGCCGGCGAAACCATCTCGCTGGGGATCGGACAGGGCTACAACAATTTCACCATGTTGCAGATGGCCAATGCCTACGCGACCCTTGCGTCTGGCGGTCTGCGCTTCAAGCCACGTCTGGTTCGTGAGATCAAGGACATGGTCCAGCACACCAGCCAGCGGGTGGCCAGCGAAGCGCTGGAGCCGTTGCCGCTCAATCCTGAGCATGTGAATGTCATCCGCAACGCCATGCACGGAGTAACGCTGGAGGGCACGTCGGCCAAGGTTTTTGCCGGCGCCGGCTACACCAGTGGCGGGAAAACCGGAACCGCCCAGGCCGTGGGTCTGCGGGCTGGCGAGAAATACAGCAGCCTCAAAGCCGACGAGCACAAGCGCGACCATTCCTTGTACGTCGCCTTTGCACCGGTAGAGAACCCGACGATTGCACTGGCCCTGATTGTTGAGAACGCAGGCTGGGGATCCACGTCGGCTGCGCCGATTGCACGACGCGTGTTTGACTACTGGCTTCTTGGACAGTACCCCAGCGAAGAAGATCTCGCCGCAGTACGCAAGGGCGAAGCGACCGCGCCCATTGGCAAGCCTCGTACAGCGTCAGAAATTCCCTGGCCGCGCTGAGCAGATAGTTTTGCACCTCAACGCAGGAATGCGTCGTAGCCGGTTTTCAGAATCAGAACTGAGACCACAGCGATGAAGACGCCGCGTACGAAGCCGGTGCCGAGGCGCAGTGCCAGGTGCGTACCGGCCAGGCTCCCCACCACGTTGGCGACGGCCATGACCAGTGCGAAGTGCCACCACACATGGCCTTTGAGCGTAAACAGTACGAGTGCAGCCAGATTGGTGGCGGTGTTGAGCAGCTTGGCACCCGCGGACGCATGCAGGAAGTCGTAGCCTAGCAGCCGCACCAGCAGGAACACAAAAAAGCTGCCGGTCCCGGGGCCAAAGAAGCCATCGTAAAAACCGATCACCGCGCCAATGCCGATGGCGATCAGCGTTTCCTGCAGGCCTGAAAAGCGCGGTGCATGGTGCCGCCCCAGTTCCTTTTTTAGCAGGGTGTAGACAAGTACCAGCAACAGTACGCCCGGCAGCACCTTGCGCAGAAACTCCGGCGAGATGACAGTCACCAGCCAGGCGCCCGCCAGCGAGGCTGCAAAGCCCGCTACGGCGGCTGGCCCCAAAGCATGCCAGGGCATGGTGACACGCCGGCTGTACTGCACCGTGGCGATGCCGGTTCCCCAGACCGAGGCGCCCTTGTTGGTGCCAAACAGGGTGGCTGGGTGGGTTTGGGGGAAGACGGCAAACAGCGCGGGTACCAGAATCAGGCCGCCGCCGCCCACGATCGAGTCCACAAACCCTGCCAGCAGCGAAGCCAGCGAGACGACAAGCAATTCCATGCAGGGCATTGTCGCACCCATAAAAAAAGCACTGGGGTTACCAGTGCTTTCGGAACCTGCATCTCAAGGTGCAGTGTTATATCTTGTTGTTCGCCGCTATCGCGTGTTCTCCTCGGCGCCTTCTCTCACCCGGCTTGCGCCGTCAGTTGCCTCGCAGTTGCTTTGGCTGAAGTGCTTGCAATGTAACCCGGATGACACTCCGCGGGTATCCGGATTTACCCTTTACAGCGCAGCACTGGTGATGACGGTTGGGTGCTTGCCCAATGCACCGTCTTCGGCAATCCATTGCGCGGCTTTCTCGGCAATCATCAAGGTCGGCGAATTGGTATTGCCGCTGGTAATGAGCGGCATCACACCCGCATCCACCACGCGCAGGCCCGCTACCCCACGCACCTTCAGGCGCGCATCGACGACTGCCATCGGGTCATCGTCACGGCCCATTTTGGTGGTGCCCACGGGATGGAAGATGGTGGTAGCAATATCACCGGCCAGACGCGCCAGATCTGCATCGGACTGGAACTGCGAGCCGGGCTTGTATTCCTCGGGCTCGTATTTCTGCAGGGCCGGCTGGGCCACGATGCTGCGGGTCAGCCGCAGCGAATCGGCCGCGATCTTGCGATCGGCGTCGGTGCTGAGGTAGTTCGGTGCAATGGCCGGTGCGTCCTTGAAATCCGCACTCTTGATCTGCACCGAGCCCCGGCTGGTGGGGTTGAGGTTGCACACGCTGGCAGTGAAGGCGTTGAAGTTGTGCAGGGGCTGGCCAAAAGCATCCAGACTCAGCGGTTGCACGTGGTATTCAAGGTTGGGGTGGGGCTGGCTGGCGTCGCTGCGCGTGAAGGCACCGAGCTGGCTGGGTGCCATGCTCATGGGGCCAGAACGTTTGAGGGCGTACTCCAGTCCGATCTTTGCCTTGCCCAGCAGGGAGTTGGCCTGGGTGTTGAGCGTGGGCACATGCTTGACCTTGAATACTGCACGGATCTGCAGGTGGTCCTGCAGGTTCTCGCCGACACCGGGCAGGTCCTTCACCACGGACACACCGCGGGCTTGCAGCAGGGCCGCCGGGCCCAGGCCGGAGAGTTGCAGCAGTTGCGGTGAACCCACGGCACCCGCACACAGAATGACCTCGGCCCGTGCCGTTGCAGTCACCATCTCCTGGCCGTCCCACACCTGCACGCCGGTGCAACGCAGCGGCTGGGCGTCATCGCCCTGTGAGGGTTCGACCACCAGCCTGGACGCCTGTGCGCTGGTCCAGAGTTCGAAGTTGGGGCGTCCATAGCATTTGGGGCGCAGGAAGGCTTTGGCCGTGTTCCAGCGCCAGCCCTCCTTCTGGTTGACCTCGAAGTAGCCCACGCCTTCGTTGTTGCCCCGGTTGAAATCGTCGGTGGCGGGAATGCCGGCCTGGGTTGCAGCCTGTGCAAACGCATCGAGCACATCCCAGCGCAGCCGCTGTTTCTCCACGCGCCATTCGCCGCCGGCATTGTGGTGGCGCAGGATGGCACGGTAGGGGGTACTGGCGTCCTGCATCAATGCGGGCGCTGTGCCGCGGGCGCCGTGCATCGCGCTGGCGCCCTTGTAGTGGTCTTCGTGGAGCTTGAAGTAGGGCAGGTTGTTGTCCCAGGTCCAGTTTGCATCCCCCACCAGTTGAGCCCACTGGTCGTAGTCGCGGGCCTGGCCGCGCATGTAGATCATGCCGTTGATGCTGCTGGAGCCGCCCAGCGTTTTGCCGCGCGGGTATTTCAGGCTGCGCCCATTGAGGCCCGGATCGGCTTCGGTGTTGTACAGCCAGTCGGTGCGCGGGTTGCCAATGCAGTGCAGGTAGCCTACCGGGATGTGAATCCAGTGGTAGTCGTCCTTGCGTCCGGCCTCAATCAGCAGGACACGTTTCGTGGCGTCCGAAGAGAGCCGGTTGGCCAGCAGGCAGCCTGCAGTGCCTGCGCCGACGATGATGTAGTCAAAGGTAGTGTCGTTCATGAAAGCCTATTTTCCGGCCCAGACGGGCTTGCGTTTTTCCTGAAAGGCTTTCTGGCCTTCCCTGGCATCGTCGGTGAGTGTGAAGAGGGCGATCTGGCTCTCGGTGAACGCCATGGACTCCTCGAAGGACATGGCCTCGACCTTCTTCATGGTGTACAGGCCACGGCGAATGGCCGCGGGCGACTTGTCGAGCAGGCGGTCCAGCAGCCATTGCAGCTTGGCGTCCACGTCATCGTCCACATGGTTGACCAGCCCGTACTGCAGCGCCTGCGCGCTGGTAATGGGCTCGCCGGTGATGCACATCTCCACCAGGACGCGCCGGGGAATGAGGTGCTGCAGCACGCTCAGGACCTGTGCCGGGAAGACACCGACCTTCACTTCGGGCAGACCGAATACCGCGTGGCCGGAGGCTACCGCCATGTCGCACATGCTCATGAGTCCCATGCCACCGGCCATGCAGGTGCCGTTGACGCGCGCGATCAGTGGGATGTAGCTGGCCTTGGCTACGCGCAGCAGTTGCGCCAGGTGCCCATGTGGTTCGGAATAGTCGGTGGTGAACGCGTTGGCGGACTGCAGATCGGCACCCGCACAAAAGGCCTTGCTGCCCGCGCCGGTGACCACGATGGCGCGGATGTCGCGCTGGCTTTGTGCCGCGGCGATGGACTTCGCCATGGCCGCGAGCACGCCGTGGCTCATGGCATTGCGACGCTCTTCGCGGGTAATGGTCAGCCACAGCACGGGGCCGCGGACTTCGACTGCAAGTTCCGGGGTGGATTGGAATGGGGAATCTGATGGGTTCATGTTGTCTCCTGGGGCGCTATTTTGCTTCACGGTGCTTGCTGCCGCGTTACCATCCGCTGCATTAACTTTAGGAAGCGCTGTCCGCCGTGGAGGATACCCAGTCCCGCATCGCCTTTGAAACCCTCCCCGAGGGCGAATGTGCCGTGGCGCTTGGCATCTGGACGGCTGCCCATCTGGCGGTGCCAGAACACTGGGCTGCGTTGCAATCGGCACTGGCGCAGGCGGCAACCCGTGGGCCGGCCATAGGTTGGGATTTGCGCCGCCTGCAACGCCTGGACCACAGCGGTGCCCAGGTCCTGTGGAATGCCTGGGGCCGCCACTGGCCGCAGCGGCTGGAATTGCTCGATGTGCAGCGGGCCATGCTGGAGCGCATCGCCCGCTTCTCGGTGCCGCCACCGCGGCCCGAGCGCAGTTCGCCGCTGGATGCCATGGAGACGCTGGGGGACTGGGTGTTCAGTATGGGGGGGCATGTGGCCGGTCTCGTGCGCCTGCTGGGGCAACTGGTCATCGACCTGCTCAAACTGGTACGCCATCCGGTCAAAGGGCCGTGGCGCGATGTCTCCGGGCACCTGTACCACATTGGCGCTACGGCGCTGCCCATCACTGCGCTGGTGGGCTTTCTGATCGGCGTCGTGCTGGCCTACCTGATGTCGCAGCAGCTGCGCCAGTTCGGGGCGGATGCATTTATCGTCAACATACTCGGCATCTCGCTGATCCGCGAATTGGGGCCGGTGCTGGCGGCGATCCTGATTGCGGGGCGGTCCGGATCGGCCATCACGGCGCAGATTGGTGTGATGCGCGTCACCGAGGAGCTCGATGCCATGCGCGTCATGGGCATCCCCAAGGGCTACCGGCTGGTGATGCCGCGTGTGATTGCCATGGCCGTGGCCATGCCGCTGATCGCAGTGTGGACCACCATTGCCGCGCTGTTTGGCGGCATGCTGGCAGCGGACCTGGCCATCGGTCTGTCCCCCGCCTATTTCGTGACAGCGCTGCCCAAGGCGGTGGAGCTGTCGAATCTGTGGCTGGCGGTTTCCAAGTCGGTCGTGTTCGGTGTTCTGATTGCCCTGATTGGCTGCCACTACGGACTGCGTGTGCAACCCAATACCGAGAGTCTGGGCCAGGGAACCACAGCGTCGGTGGTCACCTCCATCACCATCGTGATTCTGGTCGATGCTCTGTTTGCGGTTGTCTTCAAGAGCGTGGGAATATGAGCGCCGTTCAGATCGAAAAACTCTGGTCCACCTTCCGCACCAACGGTGTGGAGGCGGTGATCCACAAGGACCTGGACCTCACCATTGCAGAGGGGGAGTTCCTGTCGGTGGTGGGTGGCTCGGGCAGTGGCAAGACCGTGCTGCTGCGCCAGATCCTCGGGCTGGAAACGCCCACGCGCGGCAGCGTGACGGTACTGGACCGGCCTGCGGCCGAGTTGGGGCGCAGCGGTGCGGCCAGCCGGGTGGGTATGCTGTTCCAGCATGGCGCGCTGTTTTCGGCGTTCACGGTGCTGGAGAACATTGCCTTTCCCCTGCGCGAGCTGGGTACCCTGCCACCGGAGCTGGTGCGCGATGTGGCCATGGTCAAGCTGCAGATGGTGGGGCTTGATCCATCCCATGCGAACAAGATGCCGGCCGACCTGTCCGGCGGCATGGTCAAGCGCGTTGCACTGGCCCGCGCACTGGTGATGGACCCGCCCCTGCTGCTGCTCGATGAGCCGACCGCCGGACTGGACCCGGACCTGTCCGACGCCTTCTGTGCGCTGCTGCGGTCTTTGCACCAGGAGCTGGGCCTGACCGTGGTGATGGTCACGCACGACCTGGATACCATTTACGAGTTGAGCACTCGCATCGCTGTGGTGGCTGACAAACATGTCATCGTGAACGCTACGCCGCGTGAGGTGGTGGCGTTCCCGCATCCGTTTGTGCACGACTTTTTCCTGGGTGGGCGGGGTCACCGTGCCATGGAAGTGTTGCGCAGTTCCCCCCAGGGCGTGTAGAAAGAGAACCTTATGGAAAACAAATCCCACGCTGTGGCCGCCGGAGCCTTCGTTCTGGCCATCGCAGCCCTGCTCGTGGCCATGGCGGCATGGCTGATGCGAGACACGTCGGAGCAACGCGTCTTCGAGATTTCCAGCCGTGACGGTGTGACCGGCTTGCAGCCCCAGGCCGGCGTGCGCTACAAGGGGGTTCTGGTTGGGCGGGTGACAAGCATTGAACTCGATGCCCAGACACGCGGAAGCGTGCTGGTGCGCATCGCGGTGAATGAGACTGCCCCCATCACCACGTCCACCTACGCGTCGCTGGGTTTTCAGGGCGTCACCGGGCTGGCCTTCATCCAGCTCGACGATGCGGGCGATTCCACCCAGATGCTGACCACCAGCAAAACCCAGGTCACCCGCATTCCCATGCGCCCGGGCATGGTGTCGCGCTTCACCTCGCAAGGCGGGCAATTGCTCGACCAGCTGGAGCAGGCCAGCGGCCGGGCCAATGCCCTGCTGGCGGCGGACAACCAGAAAGCCTTGATGGCAGCGATCCATAACATGGGACAGGCTGCAGCCAGCATCCAGCAGCTGACCCAGCGGGCTGACCAGATGCTGGGCCCCGCTGCGGGTGGGGAGGGCATGAATCTTCCGCGCCTGGCTGCGCAGACCGAGGCCACGCTCAAGAGCATGCAGGCCACGTCGGAGCGCCTGGGCGCCAGTGCCGACGCGGTGAAAACATCCGCTACGGAATTCAAGCAGATGTCGGCCCGCATGAATGCGCCTGGCGGCACTTTGGACCGGATCGCGCAAAGCACCGAGGCGCTGACTGCGACCGGACAGTCCCTCAACGCCACGCTGGTGCCGCGCCTCAACCGCACCGCCGATGAGGCCACCCGCACCGTGCGCCAGATGGGGCGTGTGGCCGATGCGGTGAACGAGACTCCACAATCCCTGATACTGGGCCGGGGTGCCGCGCAGCCGGGGCCCGGGGAGCCCGGGTTTTCTGCGCCTGCGCGTCGCTGACCACGGACATTTGCAATAGACACTACAAAAATGATAGCTAACTACGCGAGATTGACGGGGGCTGGGTGCCTATTTGCCTTGGTAATGCTGGGCCTGCCAGGCTGCGGTGTGCTGCAGACGCCGGCGCGCGCGGTGGTGTACGACTTTGGCCCGGGTGCCGTTGTGTCGCCTGCCGCCAGTGCAGGCACCCCCCTGCCCGTACTGGTTCTGGCGGACGTGGAATCGCCTGCGGCACTGGACACCACGGCCGTGCTCTACCGTCTGAACTACAGCGATGCGCAGCAACTGCGCCCCTATGCCCAGGCCCGCTGGAGCATGCCGCCCGCGCAGCTGGTGCGGCAACGGATGCGCGAGACCCTGGGGCAGCAACGTGCCGTCCTGCCGCAAGCCGATGGCGTGGCACCCCGCGCTGCGGCGCTGACCTTGCGGGTGGCACTGGAAGAGTTCAGCCAACTGTTCGAGGCAGCGGACCGCAGCACCGGTCTGGTCCGTGTGCGTGCCACCCTGAGCCAGGGTGGTGCAGGGCGTGATCAGCTGGTGGCCCAGCGCAGCTTTGTCGTGCAGCGCGACAGTACCAGTGCCGATGCTGCCGGTGGCGTGCGGGCATTGACCGCGGCGACCGACGCCGTGATTGCCGACATCGACCAGTGGGTGCGGCAGGTCCCCTGAACGCTTTCTAGTGTCCCAGGGCCGGGAACAGCTTGGTCAATCCGTCGGACATCACTTCTACCGCCAACGCGGCCAGGATCAGTCCCATCAGACGCGTCATGACATTGATGCCGGTCTTGCCCAGTACCCGCGCAATGGGTTGGGCGGCCGAGAAACACAGCGCCGTGGCCAGCGCCACCACCACGCCGTAGCCCACCAGGGTGCCGAGTTGCAGGAAGGTCTTGGCCTTGTCCGCATAGATCACCACGGTCGACATGGTGGCCGGTCCGGTCAGCAGGGGGATGGTCAGGGGAACCACCGCGATGCTGGCGCCCATGGCAGCTTTCTCGACTCCGTCTTCGAGTTCGTGGGTATTGGTTTTGGCTTCCGCTGGCTGGGCGTTGAGCATGTTGAGCGCCGAAGTTAGCAGCAGCATGCCGCCGCCGACCTGAAAGCTGGCCAGCGAAATGCCGAAGAATTCCAGGATGTGCAGCCCCATGAGCGCGCTGACCGCAATCACGACAAAGCTGCTGAACGAAGAGATGAGCACCGTCTTGCGCCGCTGCGCCGCATTGAACCCCTGGGTGTAGTGGATAAAGAACGGGACGATGGCCAGCGGGTTGACGATGGCCAGCAGGGTGACGAGGGGTTTGAGATCCATAGCTTGGTTTCCTTAACGTCCACCGCCCACATCCAGCAGTGCGCCAGTGGTGTAACTTGATTCTGGTCCCATGAGCCAGAGAATGGCCTGCGCAATTTCTTCCGCCGTGCCCGGGCGCTGCATGGGAACCAGCGGGGACAGTGCGCGGGCACGGTCGGGTTGACCGCCTGAAGCATGAATGTCGGTGTCGATCAGGCCCGGGCGCACCGCATTGACGCGAATACCCTCGGCCGCTACTTCCCTGGCCAGACCCACGGTGAAGGTGTCGATGGCCCCCTTGCTGGCCGCATAGTCCACATACTGTCCCGCGCCGCCCAGTGTGGCCGCGACGCTGGACAGGTTCACGATGGTGCCGCCGCTGCCGCCATGGCGGGTACTCATGCGCAGCACCGCCTCCCGCGCACAGACAATGCTGCCCAGCACATTGGTATCGAACATGCGCCGCAGCCGTGCCCAATCCATGGTCTCGACCCGGGTCGTGGTGTCCACGACCCCCGCGTTGTTGACCAGCACGCTGAGGCGGCCCATCTTGGCGTCGACTCGGGCGAACATCTCGACCACTTCGCGCTCTACCGCCACATCGGCCTGCACTGCCATGGCCATGCCGCCTTCGGCGCGGATCTGGCGCACCACTTCATCGGCTGCAAGGGAGTTGGCGTGGTAGTTCACCGCGACGGCATAGCCCGCGCGCGCGGCTGCCAAAGCCGTCGCCGCGCCAATACCGCGGGAGCCACCAGTAATCAGGGCAATGGGTTTCATGGGAGGCATGGTAGCGCGTGTGCCAAAAAATGGACAATACGCGCTTTGTTGAAAACAACCCGCAACGTTGGATGGGAGCGCAATGTGGATTTTGCAAGCCTGATTGAACAGTACGGCCCTGCGACTGTGCTGTCGGTGGGGGCCGCCGTGATTGGTGTGGTGTTCGGCTTTGCCGCGCAGCGTTCGCGCTTCTGCGCGCGCGCTGCGGTGATCGAGACCGCGCAAGGCCAGTGGGGCCCTCGCTTCTGTGTCTGGTTTCTGGCGTTTGCGAGTGCCCTGGTGGCAGTGCAGGCGCTGGTGCTTGCCGGTGGACTGGACCGGGGCGCGACGCGCTTCATCGGGCAGCCGGGCAGCGTGTCGGGTGCCATTGTGGGTGGGCTGCTGTTCGGGGCCGGCATGATCCTGACGCGCGGCTGTGCCAGCCGGCTGCTGATTCTCTCGGCCAACGGCAACCTGCGTGCCCTGCTGTCCGGGCTGGTTTTTGCCGTGACGGTCCAGGCCACGATCGCCGGCTGGCTCAATCCGCTGCGCCAGTGGATCGCTGCCTGGTGGCCGATTGACCCGGGCCCATCGCGCGATTTGCTGGCCCTGACCGGCACGGGGGCCGTGGGCGCGCTGGTGGTGAGTGCGCTGGTGTGGGGTGCCGCCGTGCTGATGTGCTGGAAAGGGCCCCTGCGCAGCCGCTGGGCGGCCCTGGGCGGCATGGTGACCGGACTGATGATTGCCGCCGGATGGGCGTTGACCCAGGTGGTGGCGCGCAATTCCTTTGATCCGGTGGTGGTGCAGAGCCTGAGCTTCAGCGGCCCCTCGGCCGAGTGGCTCATGCGCGTTTTGTCCAGCGCCACCGCCCCGGGTTTCGGGTTCGATGCGGCCCTGCTGCCTGCCGTATTTGCCGGATCGCTGCTGGCTGCGTTGGTGTTTGGCGAGTTCCGGTTGGAAGGTTTCAAGACGGAAAACCGTTTGGGCCACTACCTCCTGGGTGCGGTGCTGATGGGCTTTGGTGCGGTACTGGCGGGAGGCTGTACGGTCGGTGCGGGAATGACAGGGGGGGCAATCTTCGCCCTGACGGCCTGGCTGACCCTGATTTCCATCTGGGTGGGGGCCACCGTGGCGTTCCGGGTCAGCCGCAGCCTCGGTCTGGCCACCTGAG
>CAUJJV010000137.1 GCA_963205375.1 Pseudomonadota bacterium | reverse complement strand
CTGCTGCAGAGCGACATCAAACGCTGGAGCGAGGTGATTACCCGCGCTGGTGTACCCAAAATGTGAGGCTGGCCATGGCAGAGCATTGGAAGCGGCTGGGGCTGGTGGGCTATGGCGAAGTGGGCCGCATTTTTTCCTCCGGGCTGAAAGACCACTTTGATGTGGTGTCCGCCTGGGATGTGAAGTTTCCTGGGGACACGTCCGGCAGCCGCACCGCAGCGGCTGCCGCGGGTGTGCAGGCGGTGCAGAGCATGCAGGCGCTGTGTGCCCAGTCCGACCTGGTGATCTCCGCCGTGACTGCGTCCAATGCGCTGGCTGTGGCGCAGGCCGCAGCGCCGCATCTGCGCGCGGGCATGGTGTTTCTGGACCTGAACTCGGCGTCGCCTGGCACCAAGCAGCAGGCCGCGCAACTGGTCGAGGCGACGGGCGCCCACTATGTGGAAGCCGGTGTCATGACCTCGGTGCCGCCCTATGGCATCAAGGTGCCCATGCTGCTGGGTGGCGCGCAGGCGCAAGCCCTGGGGCCCTGGCTCAACCGCATGGGTATGGATGTGAAACCGGTGGCCGTCGAAATTGGCGTGGCGTCCGCCATCAAGATGTGCCGCAGCGTAATGATCAAGGGCCTGGAAGCGTTGGTGATCGAGAGCTACAGCACCGCACGCGCCTACGGGGTCGAAGAGCATGTACTGCCCACGCTGGCCGAGACTTTTCCATCGATTGACTGGGACCAGACCGGCGCCTATTTCTTCAGCCGCGTGGTGCAGCACGGCCAGCGCCGCGCTGAAGAAATGCGCGAGTGCGCCGCCACCGTGCACGAGGCGGGCTTTGCGCCCACTATGGCCAGCGCCATCGCCGCCAAACAGCAGTGGGTGGCCGACCAGGCCAAAGAAGGCGTCTTCAGCGGCGTTGCCAAGGGCGCACCGTGGCAGGACTATGCCGACGCCCTGCTGACAGCACGAACCGGCAAGCCCCCGGATGCTTGAGATTCTGGCCATCACCGGCCCCATCTATTTTTGTATTGCCGTAGGTTTTGCCGTCACGCGCGGTGGCCTGTTTTCCAAGGCCGACATGCGGGTGCTGGGCAAGTTTGTCATCAACCTGGGCCTGCCCGCGCTGCTGTTCAACGCCGTGTCGCAGCGTCCGCTGCGCGAGGTGATGCAGGCGGACTACCTGGCTGCGTACGCACTGGGTTCCATGGCCATGCTGCTGGGCGGCTACGCATGGGCGCGCTATGTGGTGCGCAGCGCACCGAGCTACCAGGCCTATGTGGCCATGGGCATGTCGTGCTCCAACAGCGGCTACATGGGCTACCCGGTCGCCATGCTGGCGCTGGGGCCGGTGGCGGGCGTGGCACTGGCGCTCAACATGGTGGTGGAAAACATGCTCAAGCTGCCCCTGCTGCTGACACTGGCCGAAGCAGACGGCAGCGCCCGGGGCCACTGGCGCAAGGAGCTGGGCCAGACGCTGGCGCGGCTCCTGAAGAACCCGATGATCGTGGCCATCCTGCTGGGCTTTGCCTACTCGCTATCGGGCTGGCATCTGCCGGGGCCGGTGGAGCGCACCATCAACCTGTTTGCCCAGGCGTCCAGCGCGCTGGCCCTGTCAGTGATCGGTGGCACGCTGGTGGGCCTGCAGGTGAAGGGCATGGGGCGGCAGGTGGCGTCCATTGCGTTTGGCAAGCTCATCCTCCACCCGCTGGCGGTGCTGCTGGTGGCCACCTGGATCGTGCCGGTGGCCGACCCACAGCTGCGCCTGGCTGCCGTGCTGTTTGCCGCCATGCCCATGCTCGGCATTTACCCGCTGCTGGCGCAAAAGCACGGCCATGAAGAGATCAGCGCCGCCGCGCTGCTGTTCACCACGGTGGCTTCATTCTTCACGCTGAGCGGGCTGCTGTGGCTGTTCAGGCACACGGCGTTTCTGGGTTAGCGGTGCGGGTTTTTGTAGGGGATTTGCAATGAAATTGGCATGTAGCCCCCGTCGGTATTGCGCAGATAGCTATCAAAGTTATAGCTAGTGGCTTTTTCAAATGAGAAGCCACCTTGTAAATGGAGGTTCACCGACTGTCGCAAGAAATCACGTGAGGCAGTGTTGATAACACGGTTGAAACGCGGCAATAAATTGCGCAGTTATCAAGCCAGAGAATCAGCGACACGTAAGCCGGATAGTCCTCAGCATCTCTTCGGAGACTCGCTACTTTTCGATAAGATGCGCATAACGCTCGGAACAGGGTGATCGCAATGCATTCCAATTGTGAGTATTTCGGGAGATCCAATGGCAGCTAAGGTCAAAGTCAAATCGCTTGCGTTCGGGAAGCCGCCATTTCGCAAGCTTGGCAACTTCAACGTAGAGTTTGCTGACCGTCTAACGCTGATAGCGGGGCACAACGGGATTGGCAAATCGACAATTCTAGGATTGGTCGCGAACACATTTGGTTTTACTGAGCGGGGCGGCCCTAAGAGCTACTTTGGGGAACCCTTCTATGCGAATATTGAGCGCATTGTGTACTTGGCATTAGCCGAAGTTGCAGAAGCCCAGAAGGACATCGCGTCCGCCCCCATAGTGACCGCCAGCGTCAACGGGATTGAGGTCAGGAAGCGATGTTCCATGACCCATCGAACTGTATGGAAGCGTGCTCGGGTCGTTCCTAGGACCATTGACAAATCCGAGGATGACGCAGTTGGTCAGGATGCAAAGATTCCGTTGCCGACTATATATCTGGGGATGAAGCGACTCGCTTCCGCAGGCGAGGCCGACGAAAAGGAAGTTGCCAGCACCAAACTTGAGATGCACGACGACGACAGCGCACTCATGGTGGACTTCGTAAGCGCCGTGATTCTTGGCACCGAGCTGAACACGAATGTGACTCACCAGACTATCAAGGGCTCGAAGAAGAAGACGGCCCAACCAGGCTACAAAATGCATGATGCATTTGCTGTGTCCATGGGGCAGGACAGCCTTGGAAGCATCGCGACAGCCTTGGCATCCTTCAATCAGTTGAAGCGCGATATGGGTGACGACTACCCTGGCGGGCTGTTGGTGATTGACGAGATGGATGTTGGTTTTCATCCGCACGCAATAGAGCGACTTGTCAAAGCATTGAAGAAATACGCTAACCGCCTTGACTTGCAAATCATCGCGACTACGCATTCCCCTAGACTCATTCAGGCAGTCCATCCCGATGGCGACGGCAATGTGAATGCTCCTGATAGTGTGATTTACTTGCTCGATACGAAACGCCCGCGATTAGCCCCTGATCAATCCCTTCGGGCCATGCTCAGCGACATGGCCATGATTCCGGACGATGAGAAGCCTTCTAGGCAACCGAAGCCCACGTTGGCCGTCTACTTCGAAGATGACGAAGCGGCCCAGTTTTGTGCCAGCTTGATTCCAACCGCGAATAAAGCCGCGTTGTCCAAGAAGTACGGCGTCCGAATCAACTGGGTTCCGCTTGGGATTGGAGGGTCTCATCTGGTCAGCCTTCCCAGTAAGGACCCGCTTTTTCTGGACCGAGTGTTGATCGTGGATGCAGATACGACTGTACCCAAAGATGCCGCCGCACGAGGAAACACAGTCAAACTGCCCAGTGTTCCTGGTGCCGTCGGCGTTGCACGTTCATTGGAAAACACCATCAAACAGTTTCTGCGAGACATTTCCACCGCTCAGGAAGGGCCATTACATGAGGCTCTGTTGAAACTCAGCACGGTCAACCCATCCAGCGACAAGATCCACGTCAACTTTTTCCAGGATGGATTAGGTGAGAGCACAAAGCGAGAAAACACCAAGGCATGGTGGAAGAAAAACTGGTCGAGATTGAAAAAATGGGGCGTGATTCAGCAGTGGGCTGCAGTCTACAAAGCGGAGACTGACGCATTTGAAGTTGCATTCGAGAACTCAGTCGCCCATACAGCTGCTCGCTTGAACAAGTAGGCATGAAGTAAGCTACACGCCTAGCCTTAAATCCATGTACTCCAACAAGCTTTACACCCCTCTGCGCTACCCAGGCGGCAAAGCTCGCTTTGCACCTCTCATCGCGGAAGTGATTACGGGCAACAACCTAACAGGTGGGCACTACCTTGAACCGTATGCGGGTGGTGCTGGTGTTGCCTTGTTGCTTCTCATGGATGGAGTCGTCGAGCATGTTCACATCAACGATGCTGACCCGGCTATCGCCGGGTTTTGGCGTGTCGCCACGCAGATGCCGAATCAATTGGTAGCCATGGTCGCTTCAGAGCCAGTCACAATGGATGCTTGGCGCCATTGGCGGAGCGTGATGCTTGGGCAGGTGTCCGGGTCGGAGTTGGAACGCGGCTTCGCCACGCTATTTATGAATCGGACCAATCGGTCAGGTATCCTCAAAGGCGGCGTCATCGGTGGCAAAGAGCAGGCTGGCAGCTACAAAATTGATGCTCGCTTCATGCGAGAGGAGCTTTGTATTCGGCTGGAACGCATAGGCAAACACGCAGGCGGTATCCATGTGTATGAAGAAGATGCACACCAGTTGCTAGGGCGTTGTCACGAGTTTTTGCCAGCCAAATCGCTTGTGTACTTGGACCCTCCGTATTACGTCAAAGGTGCCGGCCTTTATCGTAATTTCTACAAACACGATGACCATGTAAAAATCGCGAAGTTGCTGGGGAGTGATCGTTTCAGGCGACCATGGGTTGTGTCGTACGACAACGCAGATGAAATCAAAGATATGTACGCATTTGCCAAACCCTATGCCTATGGACTCAATTACACAGCCCAACGACGCTACACGGGTTCGGAAGTCATGTTTTTTAGCAAGCGCATTCAAGCGCCATTGCAAACTATGGAACAAATAGCGGCTTGATGTTGCGGTGATCGCTGCGTCTACTGTCTGGCCAAGAGTTTCAACATAGTCCCGTTGGGCACCCCCGTGCGTGTCACCTCAACGCCCAGTGGTAGCAACGCAGCACCCATGACGTCAGCTTGAGCGGTGCATTGCGTACCACGGCAGGAATCCACCGTGGTGAATTCATGGCGAAACGGGTGGCCCAGCGCGTGACGGGCCTCAGCCACTGGGTCGATTCCACCAGGCGGCGTTTTTGTTCGGGGGTGCGAATTTGGTTCATACCCTGTGCGGTATAACAGCATTCCTATGGCAATGTTTCTTGTAGTGTTTTTGTGCGTGACGCTGATCATGCTGTTGCGCGCCACTGCGCATTCGCTCATATTGCGCGGGCTGCGGGCACCGCGCCTTGCGCACCAGCGCACCCCGGACGATCTGGCATTGCAGGCACAGTCCATACGCCTGCCCGTTGCGGATGGAAAAACCCTGTTCGCCTGGTTTGTGCCGGTTCCTGGCGCTTCCAGGTCCCCTGCAGTCCTGCTGATGCACGGTTGGGGTGCCAATGCCAGCCTGATGCTGCCAGCCGTGGCACCGCTGCATGCGGCGGGTTACTCGGTGCTGCTGCTGGATGCGCGCTGCCATGGCAACAGCGATGACGAGCCGTTCACCTCCCTGCCGCGGTTCGCGCAGGACATTGAGGCCGGGTTGAACTGGTTGCAACGCCAACCGGCAGTGGACGGCACCCGCCTGGCCGTCATTGGCCACTCGGTAGGGGCGGGCGCCGCGCTGCTGAGCGCCACCCGCCGCATGGACCTGCGTGCCGTGGTGAGCCTGAGCGCTTTTGCGCACCCCTATGAGGTGATGCGTCGCTATTTGATCGAGTTTCATATTCCGTATCCGGTGATTGGCTGGTATGTCTTGCGGCATGTGCAGCGGGTGATTGGTGCACGCTTTGATGACATTGCGCCTATCAACACCATTGCGCATGCGCGCTGCCCGGTGTTGCTGGTGCACGGCGTCGATGATGCGGTGGTGCCCTTCAGCGATGCGCAGCGTCTGCAGAACGCCGGGCGGGCCGGCACGGTGGAGTGCGTGGCCATCCGGGGCGGGCATGACCCCAGCGACTCCGCTGCCGACTACCAGGTGCAGTTGATCGATTTTCTGCAGCGGTGTTTTTGGGCCCACGAGCACAGCGATGCCGTTACCAGCAACCCCATTCTTCATCAACCAACAGAGAGCAATCCATGAAAGCCTTCCAGGACTATTACCCCGACAACGTGGCCCAGTGCTACGGCTGTGGCTCCAACAATCACCATGGCCACCAGATCAAGACGCACTGGGATGGCGAGGGGACGGTCACCTTTTTCACGCCTGAGCCATACCATACGTCGGTGCCCGGCTATGCCTACGGCGGATTGATTGCGTCGCTGATCGACTGCCACAGCACGGGCACTGCAGCAGCGGCCATGTACCGGTCCGAAGGCCGCGAAATGGACAGCCTGCCGCCGTTCCGGTTTGTCACCGGATCACTGCATGTGGACTACTTGAAGCCCACGCCGATTGAAGGGCCTCTGGAGATCCGGGGGTGTGTCAAGGAGATCAAGGGGCGCAAAGTCATCGTGGAGAGTACGGTGTCTGCCAACGGTGTGGTCACTGCCCGTGGCGAAGTGGTTGCAGTGCAGATGCCGGAGAGCTTTGGTCAGGCGGCCTAGCGGTCAATGGCCTCCAGCACCACCTGCGAAACGACTTCCATCGCCTTCTTCTGTGTCTGGGTGGTGGGTCGACGGGATGACCACACCAGCATGAGCTGGCTCTTGATGCTGGGGGAGTGGATGTTTTTGACCGTGAACGGGCCGGTGTTGTCGAAGTTGCTCAGGGTGTAGCTGGGCAGGATGGCATGGCCCATGCCTTCCTTGACGAGGCTGAGGATGGCGTTGAGGCCATCGACCTCCAGGATCACGTTGGGGCGCTTGCCGATCGACATCATCTCGCCTTCAATGAGGATGCGAAATGCGTTGGGCCGGCTCGGCAGGATCAGCGGCAGCTCGGCAATCTGGCCCAGTTCCACCGTGGCGGGCTTACGCTTGCCGCGCGCCGGACCGTCCGGGGTGGACGCTGCG
>CAUJJV010000136.1 GCA_963205375.1 Pseudomonadota bacterium | reverse complement strand
CTGGGTGACTACTGCGCAGGTCCCAACCACGTGTTGCCCACCAGCGGCACCGCGCGTTTCAGCAGCCCCCTGGGTGTCTACGACTTCCAGAAGCGCAGCAGCCTGATCGAGGTGAGCGAGCAGGGCGCCCAGAGTCTGGGGCAGATCGCCTCGGTGCTTGCCCATGGCGAAGGGTTGCAAGCCCACGCCAGGGCAGCGGAAATGCGGCTCAAGTAGCATTCACCAAAGAAACGAGCAGGGAGCAGGGTCCACATGGCACACAAAATTCTGGTGGTGGGTGGAGCGGGGTACATCGGCTCCCACATGGTCAAACGCTTGGGGCAGTTGGGTTGCAGTGTTACGACGCTGGACAACCTCAGTGGGGGCCATCGCGATGCTGTACTCGCAGGTGAACTAGTCGTGGGCGATATTGCTGACCGGGAGCTGCTTGACCGTCTGCTAGCGCGTGGCCAGTTCGATGCAGTGATGCATTTTGCTTCGTTCATTCAGGTCGGTGAATCGGTCAAGGAGCCAGCCAAGTACTACCAGAACAACGTTAGCAATACGCTCACCCTGCTCGATGCCATGCGTGGGGCCCGCGTGAAAAAATTCATCTTCTCTTCGACAGCAGCCACCTTTGGCGAGCCGCAGTACACGCCCATCGACGAGATTCATCCCCAGAGGCCGATCAATCCTTATGGCCGCACCAAGCTGATGGTGGAGCAGGTGCTGGCGGATTACGAGGTTGCCTACGGTCTCAGGTCTGTGGTGTTGCGCTACTTCAATGCTGCCGGGGCGGATCCCGAAGGGCAATTGGGCGAACGCCACGATCCCGAAACGCACCTGATTCCGCTGGTGCTGCAGGTCGCCTCAGGTCGCCGGCCACACATCAATGTGTTTGGCCGAGACTACGACACGCCGGATGGCACCTGCATTCGTGACTACATCCATATTCAGGATTTGTGCGAAGCCCACTGGCTCGCATTGCAATCTCTCATGCAAGGCCAGGGCAGCCAGGCCTATAACCTGGGCAACGGCAGCGGGTTCTCGGTACAAGAAGTGATTGATGCCGCGCGCGCTGTGACCGGTCAGCCCATCCCGGTGGTGGATGGCCCACGCCGTGACGGAGATCCGGCTCGTCTGGTGGCGGATTCTGCCCTGGCCCGATCGCGGCTGGGTTGGCAACCCCGCTACGCGGACCTCACATCTATCGTGCAGCATGCATGGAATTGGGAGCAGAAGATGGCAAGCCGCAACGTGATCCAGCCGTAAGGTTTTGCAGCTGGATGTGGCGAACCACCATGTGGCACTTTCTGTTTATCCACAGGTTCTTCCTGGCCTGTGTGGTCCTTGGCCTCTCGCTCCTGGCAACCAGCACTCAGGCCATGACCCTGCGCGAACTGCGTGCGCTGGAAAAGAATGACAAGCAGGGCGAGAACTACGTCAATTACTACCTGGTGGGCGTGATAGAAGGCGTGTTGGAGACCGATGCACACCGTGTGCGGGACGGTGCCAAACCCACGATCTGCCTTAACGGTCGCCGCTTGCAGCCCAGCATGGCGCGTAGCCTGTTTGATACCGAACTCCAGCGCAATGACGGTGTCTACGAAGCGGACATGCCGGTGCAGCTGGTGTTGCGTAACGCCTTGGCTACGGTGTATTCCTGCTGAGGGGTAAGAGGTCCCCGGCGTTCAGCCCCACCACGCCCACGACGATGAGGCCGATGGAGACGAGTTTGAGCGTATCCAGGCTTTCGTTGAAAAGCCAGTAGCCCACCAGTGCCATGGCTGCCGTTCCTGCGCCTGACCAGATGGCGTACACCACGCTAATTTCCATGCGTTTGAGGGTTTGGGACAACAGGTGGAAAGCAATCCCGTAGGCCAGTACGGTCAGCACCGAGGGCCACAGCTTGGAGAAGCCGTAGGAAGCCTTGGGGGCTGAGGTGGCAATGATTTCGGCCACGATGGCCGAGCCAAGTAACAACGCGTTGTGCATGGTGTTCTCCGGGGTGAATCCAACTGAAAACATGCTGGCATCTGCCAGCCTGGTATCGGTTTGAGCCTCAGCCGTAACTGGTCAACGCACAGTAGTAGAGATAAAACACTGGGGAATAGCACATGCTGCGATTGTAGGCAGCGTGCATGCGAGGCGGAAAAGCCTCGCCGCGCCTATTTGGCGCGCTGGGTCAACAACTTGGCGCACGCCGCCAATGACAGGAACAAGGCGGATAGGCAAAGATCAGCCTTTACCTTCCTCGGTTGACAGATCGTGCAGCTGCCAACGTTGCCGGCGTGTCTCTGGGTGCCCCAACCGTTCTCGCCATCGTTTCTTTCAAAGTGGAGTCCATGCACAGCTATCCCAAGCGTCTGCACCTTTTCTGCCCGTTGCCGGCAGTCGCAATGGCCGTATTCCTTACCGCTTGTGGTGGCGGTGGGGGCGGCAATACGCCATCAACCAACCCGATCACGGGCATCCTCGGTGGTGTCGCTGCTGTTGGCGCACCCATCGTCGAGGGGAGGATCCGCATCATCTGTGCTTCAGGCAGTGTGGTCGACACCAAAACAGGTGTCGCAGGAGCCTGGCAGATTGGCCTGCGTGAACAGACACTCCCGTGTGCCGTGCAGGTTTCAGGTGGAACGATCGATGGAACGCCCAACACGGCCTCCTATCACTCTGTTGCCACTGCCAGGGGTAACGCCAATGCCACCCCACTCACGGACCTGATGGTTGCCAACCTGATTGGCTCGGGTACCCCGGACATCTGGTTTTCCGGATTGGCCGCTTCGCGCTCTTCCGTTGCAGTCATAACTCCGGGGCTGGTGACGGCAACATGGTTGAAGTTGCGTGCGGCTTTGCCCGAGTTGACTGAACTTGCAAGGATTCATCCGATTGCCACCTCTTTTGAGGCAACGACCGGCAATGACAGTGACGATCTGCTCGCGGCCCTGCAAACGGCGATCGGTAGCACCGGTATCACCCACGCCCAATTGCTGAGCTACGCGTCAGTCCCATCCTTTGCAGCACTACCCGCCAACTTCAGTGCCGCCCTCCGTCAGGCCTATGCGAGCCTCACGGAAGCGAATTGAACCGACTGAACGAACTGGGAAGACGGGTCGACGGTCTTGGCCTTTGTCGCACAATTTATGGTTGGAATCCATTCCAGCCCTCGCCTAATAATCACTTATTGCTATATATTTTATAGCGCAATTTTTCAAGAATAAACACGAATTTCGTGTAACACGAGATTCGTGTAATATCCATTCCATGAAAAACGTCACCATCACCGTGGAAGACGCCACCCTGGAGTGGGTGCGGATTGAGGCGGCCAGGCGCAATACCAGCGTGTCCCGGCTGGTCGGCGAGATGCTCACCGACAAGATGCAGCATGACGATGCCTACGCCCGCGCGCAGCGCGACTGGGTGGCTGACACCTCGTCGTTCAGCTCCGGCGGCAAGCAATATCCGAAGCGGGAGGCACTGAATGGCTAGTGCATTGCCGGCCGCAGGTGCCATCGTCTTTGTAGATACCAACGTGCTGCTGGCGACCGACGATGCTTTCGACGCCGCCCGGCAGGCGCGCATTCGCGACTGGCTGCAGGCGCTGTGGCAGCGTCGGGCGGGGCGGGTGAGCACGCAGGTGCTCAATGCCTATTACGTCAGCGCCACCCAGCACTTTGGCATGCCCCAAGGCGATGCCCGCGCCAAACTGCGTCGCTACCAGCTCTGGCAGCCCTGGCAGATAGACCACCAGACGGTGGAAACCGCCTGGGGCGTGGAAGCACGTTTCGGCCTGCCGTACTGGGATGCGCTCATCGTCGCCGCTGCTGCGCAAAGTGGTGCCAGCCACGTGCTGTCGCTGGACCTGCCGCACCAGCAGCAGATCGATGGTGTCACCATCCTGAATCCACTCAAGACCACGCCCGCCGAACTGGCACTGGCCGACTAGATTTCTCAAGAGATCACCATGACCCAAGTCACCGATACCACCACCGATAGCGCCGTTCAGGCGCTGATCCAGCGCCGCATCCGCCAGGATGTGCAGTCCATGCACGCCTATGCCATTCAGGATTCCAAAGGCTTCGTCAAGCTTGATGCCATGGAGAACCCGCACCGCCTGCCCCTGGAGTTGCAGGAGGCATTGGGCAA
>CAUJJV010000135.1 GCA_963205375.1 Pseudomonadota bacterium | reverse complement strand
ACGGCCCACACCAGCCAGAGGAAACCCTCCAGCCCAAAGGAACCAAAGCGGCGGTCCAGAAACGAAAAACCGAATCCGGTAAACAGGTAACTCAACCCGGTGAGCACCACCACCGCCCGGCTCTGCAGCGGTGGTGAGTCGTCGGCAGGCGTGGTGACTTTGGCCTGAATGGTCATGGCGCCTCCATGAGCGTGGCAAAGCCGGCCTGCTGCAGGGCCTTTTGCAAGGCCTTGGCCTGCGCAAGCTCCAGCGGCACCTTGCGGCGCCCCAATGCAATGCAGACCACAACCCGGCAGCCCTGTACAGCCAAAGCCCCCAGCGCAAGCACCAGTTCTGGCCCCGGGCAGGTGCTGCTGACCACCACGGCCACCTGCTCGCCCGGCGCCGTGGCGTGGGTCACCCGCGCCAGCACCGGAAAGAACCCGTTGCCTGAGGGCTCCGCCTCAGCCAGTGCGGGCAGGACGGCGGACGCATCGCGCACAGGCTCGGTCTGATGCTCCAGGTAGAGAAACAATTGCGCGCTGTTATTGAGCGCGGCGTGGCACACGCCTGCGGCCAGGCGAATGGCCTGCTCACCTGCACCCGTGGCGTCCCCCAGGCTGGTGCCATGGGGCACTTCCACCGCCACGCGCAGACGCACGGAGCCGCTTTGCTGGAAATGCTGGATCACCAGCTCCCCCACCCGGGCCGAGGCGCGCCAGCTGACCCGCCCCACCGAATCGCCATGCTGGTAGGGACGCAGCATGCCCAGCTCGAACGACTGGCCCATGCGGCGGGTGGTCAGCTCGCCTTGCGGGTCTTCGGTGATGTCCCACGGCAGGGGCCACTGCACTGGCTGCGCTGCGGGCAACACACGCAGGTGAATTTGCGGCCTGGACAGCGTGTGGCGGGCGCGGACCAGCCCCAACGGAAAGCCGCTGGACAGGCGCACGGCAATCAGCTCGTAACGCCCACGGCAGGGAAACTGGATCAGGCGCCCCAGGTCCGGCGCGCGGCCGGCGCGAATCACCGGCACGGTCTGGCTCAGCACGATGCGCTGCGAGGCCCACTCCCACTCGGTTTCAATATCCACCATGAAGGCGGGCCACGGTGCCGTGCGCTCGACCAGGATGTTGAGGTTGCAGTCGGCACCTTCCATCACTTCGATATCGGCTGCGCCATCGAGCCGCACCGTGGTGGAGCGCAGGGACAGCCAGGGCAGCAGAAAGCCCAGTACGCTGACCACCCCGAGAAAGAGGAACATGGCATACACCATGGGGTCCTGGCGGTTGAGTGCGGCCATGAGCAGCACTGCGCACAGGCCGAGCAGCACCCGGGACTTGGACAGCCAGCGCTCCATGGGTGGGCCTACTGCGGTGTGTGTTGTGACTGCAGGATGTCCTGAATCAACGCCTCAGCCGGCTTGGGCTGCGTGCCCTGGGTCTGCACGATGATGCGGTGCGCCAGCACGGGCACCGCTACTTCGCGCACTACGGCGGGGTCCACATACGAGAGCCCGCGAATGCAGCTCAGGGCGCGGGCCATGCGGGCCAGACCCAGGGTGCCACGCGGACTGGCACCGAATCGGATGGAAGCATGTTTGCGGGTGGCAGCCACGATGCTGGTCATGAAGGCGGCCACTTCGGGGGTGACGGTGACATCGCGCGCGCTGGCCACCAGGCGCGCAAAGTCGCCGGTGGCGCACACCGGCTGCAGGCGGCTGATGGGGTGCGAGAACTGCTGGGTGGTGATGAGCCCGGCTTCGGTCTGCGCATCGGGGTAGCCCAGGGAGAGGCGAATGAGAAAGCGGTCCAGCTGCGCTTCGGGCAGCGGGTAGGTACCGGCCATGTCAATCGGGTTTTGGGTGGCCAATACGGCAAAGGGTGCCGGCAGCGGGATGGTCTGGCCATCGAGGGTGATCTGCCCTTCTTCCATGCACTCCAGCAGGGCCGATTGGGCGCGCGGGTTGGCGCGGTTGATTTCATCGGCCAGCACGATGTTGGCAAACACCGGGCCGGGGCGCAGCACAAAGCTGCCGTCTTTGGGGTTGTAGACCGGGCCACCGACAATGTCGGACGGCATCAGGTCGGCGGTGAACTGGATGCGCTTGAACGACAGGCCCACCGACACGGCCAGCGCCCGCGCCAGCATGGTCTTGCCCAGGCCGGGCACATCCTCAATCAACAGGTGCCCACCGGCCACGATGGCCGCCAGCGCCAATTCGACCTGCTGGTGCTTGCCTTCCAGAACTTTCTCAACATTGCGAACAATGGTTTGCGCGAGTTGGGCAGAGTCCCTGGCGGACGCCGCAGTGGCTTGGGTTTGGCTCAATTGGTGTTCTCCCTGTATCGGGAAATTCTAATGGGCGATAAAGACACAATTTGGATGTACCCTCTGCACCCTCACACAAGGAAACGACCATGAAAAAACTCAATATCACAATCTCGCTGGAAATGTCGGTCCCCGAGGACTGGGAACTGGTGGAAACGTCCGAAGGCACGCCGGTGCTGAAGCTGCCCAACGGTCAATTCATGGACCTGGCGATCGAGCCGCTGTTTGCCACCGACCCCGAAGAAACCTGGTCGAGCACCGACGACGAAGACACGCTCAATGACATTCTCGACATGGTCGAGAGCGAGGAAGTGGCCTACGAGTTCGTCACCCACTGATGACGAGTGCGCAGTGGTTCCTGCTGATTGGCGCGCTGCTGCTGGTGCGGGGCCTCACGGCCACGCTGCTGGAACGATCGCCAGTCACCTCGGCCATCGTTTACCTCGGGGTAGGCCTGCTGGTGGGCCCGAGTGCGCTGAACCTGTTTCACTTCAACCCGCTCAAGGAGTCGGCGCTGCTGGAAGCGTTGACCGAGGTGGCCGTGCTGATCTCGCTGTTCTCGGCGGGCGTCAAGATGCCAGGCACCTTCACCTTCGCACGCTGGCGTGCGCCGGTGCTGCTGGCCACGGCGTCGATGGCGTTGACGGTGGGCCTGGTGGCGGCGTTCGCGGTGTGGGTACTGGACCTGCCGCTGGGCGCGGGCATCTTGCTAGGCGCGATTCTGGCGCCGACCGACCCAGTGCTGGCCACCGATGTGCAGATTCGCCACCCCGGGGACCGCGACCAGCTGCGCTTTACGCTGACCTGCGAAGCGGGCATGAACGACGGCAGCGCATTCCCGTTTGTGATGCTGGGCCTGGGCCTCCTGGGGCTGCACAACCTGGGCGACTGGGGCACGCGCTGGGTGGTGGTGGAAGTGCTGTGGGCCACGGTGGGCGCGATTGCCATTGGCGTGGTTGCGGGCATTGCATTGGCCCGGCTTGGCTGGATGCTGCGCCGGGGGCCCAAGCACCATGCGCTGCTGGACGATTTTCTGGGTCTGGGGTTGATTGGCGTGGTCTATGGCCTGTGCGTGATGGTGGACGCTTGGGGATTTCTGGCAGTATTTTTTGCCGCTGTGGCGCTGCGCCAGACCGAGCAGAAACTGGCTCGCACAGCCCTCCCCCATGCCGAGCCAGGTTCGCTTCCTCTGGTCAGTGAAGGTTCGCTGGTTTTCAAGGAACATCTGGAGCGGCTCTCGGAAATGGTGCTGGTCATCCTGCTGGGCGGCACGCTGTTTCTCAACTCCTGGAGCTGGGGCGCGGTGGGCTTGAGCCTATTCCTGTTTCTGGTGGCGCGCCCGGTGAGTGTGATGCTGGGCACCTGGGGCTCCGGCACGCCCCTGCGCATCCGCGGGCTGGCAGCGTGGTTTGGCGTGCGCGGGGTAGGCTCGCTCTATTACCTGATGTACGCCATCCAGCACGGCCTGCCCGAGCCGCTGGCATTGCAACTGATCCAGCTGACGCTGATCGTGGTGACCATGTCCATCCTGGTGCACGGCACCAGCGTCAAGCCGCTGCTGGCGTTATTCTGGCGGCGGAGCTAGCGCTCCAGCCGGATCAGCTGGCCCCCATCGGTCAGCAGGTAAATCCAGCCATCGGGACCCTGCTTGACGGCGCGGATGCGCTGGCCGAGGTTTTTGATGACGGTGATCTCTTCTTTGGCAGCCACATTGCTGCCACTGAAGGCGATGCGCCATAGGGTGGCACCCGCGAGACCGCCCGTGAACGCACTGCCCTGCCAGCCAATATCGTTGAACCGGGTGCCGGTGTAGAACATCAGGCCTGCGGGCGCCGTGGAGTTGGGTAGCCAGGTCGTCTTGGGCTCTTCATAGGTGGGGCTGTGGATACCACCATTGACCCAGCAACCGGACGTGTTGTTGGCAAAGCTGTAAGGGCAGCCGTAGCTGCGCAGTGGCCAGCCGAAGTTGCGCCCTGCCAGGACACGGTTGAGCTCATCACCACCGCGCGGGCC
>CAUJJV010000134.1 GCA_963205375.1 Pseudomonadota bacterium | reverse complement strand
GAATTTTGCAGGTGCGTTGGATGCTTGCCGGTCCAAGCTGCATGCGCTGGTGCAACGCCACAAGCAGGCGGGCAACAGTGGCTATGGTCGTGAGCGCCATGCCCGCGCCATCGAACGGCTGCAGAACACCATGACGGGTGCTGCGATGTCGTATGAAAGCTGCTTCCGCCGCTAACAGGCTACGCCTGCCCCACTACGCGCAGCACCTCATGCGCGTAGGCTTCCAGTTTCTTCGTTCCCATCCCGCTGATCCCCTGCAAGTCGTCCATCGACTGGGGTGCCTTTTGGGCAATGGCGGCCAAAGTGGCATCGTGAAAGATGACGTAGGCGGGCAGGTTGTGCTCCTTGGCCACCTCGGCCCGCCAGGCCTTCAGGGCGGAATAGCGCATCAGGGCATCGCTGTCCAGGGCAATCGGCGCTTTCACCATGGCGCCCAGGCGGGTACTGCGTTTGGACTTGCGCTCCGCCGGTGCCGACACCGACTCCCGCAACCGCACTGCCACTTCCCCTTTCAGCACCCCACGCGACTCGGCGGTCAATTGCAGCGTACTGAATTCCCCACCTTGAACCGCCAGCGCCCCCATCGCGATGAGCTGGCGCAGTACGCCGCGTAGCTGCAATTCGGTGAAATTGGACCCGATGCCAAAGGTGCTCAGGGTTTCGTGCCCGTATTGGGTGACTTTTTCAGTGGGTTTGCCGCGTACGATGTCCATCAAATGGCCGGCGCCGAAGCTGACGCCGCTCATCTGCTGGATGCGGTAGATAGTGGACAGCAGCTTGCGCGCGGCATCGGTGCCGTCCCATACCGCAGGTGGGTTCAGGCAGTTGTCACAGTTGCCACAGGGCTCGCTCTTTTCGCCAAAGTAGCCCAATAGCCGCATCCGCCGGCAATCCGTTGCCTCGGCCAGACCCAGCAGGGCATCGAGCTTGCCGCGCATTACCTGTTTGAAGTCCTCGCCGGCCGGGCTCTCGTCGATCATGCGGCGCTGGTTGACTACGTCCTGCAGGCCGTATGCCATCCAGGCATCGGCCGCCAGACCATCCCGGCCCGCGCGCCCGGTCTCCTGGTAGTAGCCCTCAATGTTCTTGGGCATGTCCAGGTGGGCTACAAAGCGCACATCGGGTTTGTCGATGCCCATGCCAAATGCAATGGTGGCCACCATCACCATGCCTTCCTCGCGCAAGAAGCGGTCCTGGTTGGTCTGGCGCACCTTCTGGTCCAGGCCTGCGTGGTATGGCATGGCCTTGATACCCGCATCCACCAGGGTCTGCGCCATGTCTTCCACCTTGCGGCGGCTCTGGCAGTAGACGATGCCGGCTTCCCCCTCGTGCTCGCGTTCGATAAAGCGCAGTAGTTGCAGCGTGCTGTCGCGCTTTTCCACAATGGTGTAGCGGATGTTGGGGCGGTCAAAACTGCTGACAAAGGCCCGGGCGTCCTGCAATTGCAGGCGTTCCAGGATGTCTTCCCGGGTCAGGTCGTCTGCGGTGGCGGTGAGCGCCATGCGTGGCACGCCGGGGAAGCGCTCGTGCAGCACGGTCAGTGCGCGGTACTCGGGGCGGAAGTCGTGCCCCCACTGGCTCACGCAATGGGCTTCGTCGATGGCAAACAGGCTGATCTGGCCGCGCTCGAACAGGGAATCGAGCTGCGCCAGAAACCGTGGCGTGGTGATGCGCTCGGGCGCTGCATACAGCAGGGTGATTTCGCCGCGCAGCAGTCGCTGCTCGACCTGGTAGGCCTCGTCGCTGCTGAGGGTGGAATTCAGGAACGCAGCGCTGACCCCCGCCTCGTGCAGCGCGCCGACCTGGTCGTGCATCAGTGCAATCAGGGGCGACACCACAATCGTGATGCCGTGGCCCGCCTGTTGCCGCGCAATGGCCGGTATCTGGTAACACAGGCTTTTTCCGCCGCCAGTGGGCATGAGCACCAGCGCGTCTCCCCCGGCCACGACGTGCTCGACGATGGCTTGCTGGGGGCCGCGAAACTGCTCGTAGCCAAAAACGTCACGAAGAATCTGGAAGTGTGACAACGGAATTGCTATAAAAATGTGAGCTGCTTGCGCAATAAATACGGGGGCTAGGGCCCAAAAAGACTACCAATAGTGCTTCCGTTGCAGGGCCTATTGTCCCGCTTTCTACAATAGACCCCCATGAAACCACGCCACTACACCCGCGCACAGGCGCTGCCCGAGATCCTGGAAAAACGCATCGCCATCCTTGATGGTGCCATGGGAACCATGATCCAGCGCTTCAAACTGGGTGAAGCGCAGTACCGAGGAGCCGGGTACGCTGGACCCGGCGGGCAAGCCGAGCGGTTCAAGGACTTCCACCGCGACGTCAAGGGCAATAACGAACTGCTGAGTTTGACCCGCCCGGACGTGATCAGCGATATCCATGAGCGCTACCTCGCTGCGGGCGCCGACCTGATCGAGACCAACACCTTTGGCGCCACCACTGTGGCCCAGGCCGACTACGACATGGCCGATCTGGCCATCGAGATGAACCTGGCCTCCGCCAGACTGGCCCGGGCAGCTTGTGACAAATACAGCACATCCGACAAGCCGCGTTTTGTGTGTGGCGCACTCGGCCCTACGCCCAAGACGGCCAGTATCAGCCCCGATGTGAACGATCCCGGTGCCCGCAATGTGACCTTTGAAGAGCTGCGTGCTGCCTATTACGACCAGACCCAGGCTCTGGTGGAAGGCGGTGCAGATGTATTGCTGGTGGAAACCATCTTTGACAC
>CAUJJV010000133.1 GCA_963205375.1 Pseudomonadota bacterium | reverse complement strand
CTGCCAGCAATTCAGCCTGCAGCTCGCGCTGTGGGTCCTGTCCGGCGCACAGCACCACGGTGTCGGCGGGAATGGTCATCTCCTTGTCGCCCACGGTGATGTGCAGGCCGGCATCGTCCACCTTGCGGTAGGTGACGTTGTTGACCATCTCCACATCCCGGTTCTTCAAGGAGGTGCGGTGGATCCAGCCCGTGGTCTTGCCCAGACCATCGCCCACCTTGCTGGCCTTGCGCTGCAACAGGTAGACCTTGCGCGGGCTCTTCTCGATGTGCGCCACCTTGAGGCCACCGCGCTCCCCGTTGGTGGTGTCCACGCCCCACTCGGCAAAGAACTTGGCCTTATTCAGGCTCGGACTCACGCCTTCGTGCATCAGGTACTCGGCCACGTCAAAGCCAATGCCGCCGGCGCCAATCAGCGCCACCGTCTTGCCCACGGCGCACTTGTCGCGCAGCACATCCAGATAGCCTACTACCTTGGGGTGACCGATGCCTTCGATCTCGGGGGTCCGCGGTGTGACACCTGTGGCCAATACGACCTGTTTGAAACCCGCGTCCGCCAACGATTGGGCGCTGACTTTCTGGTTGAGTTGCAGCTTCACGCCGGTGAGCTCGATCTGCTTGCCGAAGTAGCGCAGCGTCTCGTAAAACTCTTCCTTGCCTGGTATCTGCTTGGCGATGTTGAACTGGCCGCCGATTTCACTGGCGGCGTCAAACAGCGTCACGTCAAAGCCACGGCGGGCGGCTTCGGTGGAGAAAGCCAGCCCAGCCGGGCCGGCACCGACCACCGCGATGCGGTCTTTGGTGGCACCAGGTTTGCTGACCAGGATGGTCTCGTGGCAGGCACGCGGATTCACCAGGCACGAGGTGATCTTGCCGCCAAAGGTGTGGTCCAGACAGGCCTGGTTGCAGCCAATGCAGGTGTTAATCTGGTCCGCTTGGCCCGCTGCAGCCTTGTTGACGAAATCCGGGTCGGCCAGGAACGGGCGCGCCATGGAGACCATGTCGGCTTGTGCCTCGGCCAGTATCTGTTCGGCGACTTCGGGCGTGTTGATGCGGTTGGTGGCCACCAGCGGAATGCCCACCTTGCCCTTGAGCTGCTGTGTCACCCAGGCCCAGGCAGCGCGTGGCACCTTGGTGGCAATGGTGGGGATGCGGGCTTCGTGCCAGCCGATGCCCGTGTTCAGGATGGTGACCCCGGCCTGCTCCAGTTGCTGCGCCAGCTGCACCACTTCTTCCTGGGTGGAGCCGCCCTCCACCAGATCCAGCATGGACAGGCGAAAGATGATGATGAAGTTGGCACCGACACGGGCCCGCGTGCGCCGCACGATCTCCAGCGGAAAGCGGATGCGGTTCTCGTAGCTGCCGCCCCAGGTGTCGTCACGCTGGTTGGTCTGCTGGGCGATGAACTCGTTGATCAGGTAGCCCTCGGAGCCCATGATTTCCACCCCGTCGTACCCGGCGCTCTGGGCCAGCGCGGCCGCGTTGGCGTAGTCCTCAATGGTCTGCTCCACCTCTTCATGGGTGAGCGCATGGGGACGAAACGGGTTGATAGGCGCCTTGAGCGCGCTGGGCGCCACCAGCTCGGGGTGGTAAGCGTAACGGCCGAAGTGCAGAATCTGCATGGCAATCTTGCCGCCCGCATCGTGCACCGCCTGGGTCACCACCTTGTGCTTGTCGGCCTCTTCCTGCGTCGTCATGCGCGCGCCACCGGGCATGGGGCGGCCACGGTCGTTGGGTGCAATGCCGCCGGTCACGATCAGGCCCACGCCACCACGCGCACGCTCGGCATAGAACGCGGCCATGCGCTGGAAGCCGTCTTTGGCTTCTTCCAGACCCACGTGCATGGAGCCCATGAGCACACGGTTCTTGAGGGTGGTAAAGCCCAGATCCAGGGGCTTGAGCATGTGGGGATAGGCGGTCATGGCGAGGTCTTTCATGGTTAAAACGGCGCAACTATGCAACCAGTTGCAGCAGTTTATGCGGACTCCCCAATTTATGCAACTGGTTGCATAGTTTGCGGCCGCGCTTTAGACTCCACCCATGTCGCTGTCCCATGCCGTCCTGACCTCGCTGATCGAAAAATCGTCCTCCGGGTACGAACTGGCCCGCCGTTTTGACAAGTCCATCGGCTATTTCTGGCACGCGACCCACCAGCAGATCTACCGCGAGCTGGCCCGCATGGAGGCTGCGGGCTGGATTGAATCCAGCTCGGCACCCGATGCTGGCAAGACCCGAAAGCGCGAATACCGCGTGCTGCCAGCCGGCCGGGCCGAACTGGCGCGCTGGGCGGGCGAGCCCTCACCCCCGATGGACCTGCGCGATGAGTTCATGGTGAAGCTGCGTGCCGACGCCGCCCTGGGCGAGGTGGACCTGCGGGACGAGCTGCGCCGCCGCATCGGCCTGCACCACGAAAAGCTGGCGCACTACCGTGCTATTGAGCAGCGCGACTTTCCGGCGGGCGCCACCCTGTCGCGTCTGGCACAGATCCACCACATGATCCTCAAGAAGGGCATCCTTTACGAGGAGGCGTCCATCGCCTGGGACACGGAAATGCTGGCTGTGCTGGCCTCTTATTAAGCCAAATCGGCACCCAGCCCCCGTCGATATTGCGCAGGCAGCTATCATATTCATAGCAACTTGATGCGCCGCTTGGCGACCGCACCTGGATGAAAGCTTGCTACTGCGGCGCAGGCAGCAGCAGTTTGACCTGCTCCAGCAAAGCATCACGCATGGCATGGAGCTCACCCAGCCGTTGCTGGGCTACCTGGACATGGCCATCGGCGTACATGTCACACAACTCAATGGCCAGCGCATGGGCATCCTGGTGCAACGCGGCGATTCCGGCAAACGCCGGATTCTTGCCATGCCGCACCAACCCCTCTTTCAGCAGCCATTGCCCAAAATGGCACTGGTTGTGATCGAGCGCAGGGGGGGCCTCCGCCCGACCGGTCAGGAAATTCTCCATGTCCATGCTCCACGCACGGTGCTCCACACTGGCAAAAAGGATGGGGTAATCCTGCCGCTGCACCAGTGGCAGGTTATTCCAGGCCGGGCTGGGGCGCCAACCGGCTGCCCACTGCGGCAACAAGGGCCCCGGCATGGGATGCGCAATACCGTAGCCCTGCCCCATCTCGCACCCCAGTTGCAGCAGCATGATGCCGTGGGCGATGGTTTCCACACCTTCGGCAATCACACCGCGCCGGAAGGCGGTCGCCAGACCCAGCACACCTTCCAGAATGGCCAGATCGTCCGGGTCATCCAGCATGTCGCGCACAAAGCTCTGGTCAATCTTGAGCGTGGCCGCCGGCAGGTGTTTGAGGTAGGTCAGCGACGAGTACCCGGTACCGAAATCGTCCAGGGCGAATGTGACCCCGATGCCCAGGCAGGTGCGGATCACGTGCGACACCTTGGACAGGTCCTCCAGCGCACTGGTCTCCAGGACTTCGAGCTCCAGGCACTCGGGCTTGACCTGCGGGTGGGCTGCCAGCAGTTCGCGCAGGCGGACCACAAAATTCGGGTCCTGCAACTGGCGTGCGCCAATGTTGACACTGACCGGAATGTCCAGCCCCTCGGCACGCCACAGCTCTACCTGAGCCAGCGCAGTGTCGATCACCCATTCACCGACCTCCACCGACAGCGCATGCTCTTCGATCACCGGCAGAAAGACAGCGGGAGACAGCAGCCCTTTTTCCGGGTGCTGCCAGCGGATCAAGGCCTCGGCCCCCGTCACCGCGCCGGTGCGCATGTTGACCTTGGGCTGGTAGTGCAGCACAAATTCCTTCTGCGCCAGCGCACGGCGAATGTGCTCAATGCTTTCGTGGTGGCCGCGGATTCTGCTGTCGTGCGCAGCATCGAACACGTGGTAGCGGTTTTTGCCCGCCAGCTTGGCCTGGTACATGGCCTGGTCGGCCTGGCGCAGCAGGTGGTCGGGGTCGACCTCGTGGGACTGCGGGAAAAACGTCACGCCCACGCTGGCAGACACCTGCAAGGTATGTGCGCCCACCTGCACAGGCTGCGCGGCAGCAGCCAGCAACCGGTGCAGCAGCGGCACACTGGCCGCCGTGTCCGCAATATCGGCAATGACCGCGACGAACTCGTCCCCACCGATGCGCGCCAGCGTATCGCCGTCACGCAGGGCAGACTTCATACGGGCAGCCAGGGCCACGAGCAGGTGGTCACCGGCATCGTGGCCAAACTGGTCGTTGATGGCCTTGAAACCGTCCAGGTCCAGAAAAGCCACCGCCAGGATCTCGCCACGGCGCGCGGACTGTGCCATGCCCTGGTGCAAGCGGTCTCCCAGTAAAACCCGGTTGGGCAGGTTGGTGAGGGCATCAAAGTGCGCGATGTGCTCCAGCTGGCTCTGGTGCATTTTCTGGTCGGTGATATCCGAGAACAGGGCCACATAGTGCAGCGCCCTGCCCTGCGCATCGTT
>CAUJJV010000132.1 GCA_963205375.1 Pseudomonadota bacterium | reverse complement strand
GCCGCCATCACCGAAGAGGGCTATGCCGTTGCCGCATGAGCCGCTGAAGCACGACAGCACCAGCGACTTTCCTGTTTCCATCGGGGAAGCCGCACGGCGCTCGGGTGTTTCGGCAAAGATGCTGCGCCACTACGAGTCGCTGGGCCTGCTGGGCCGCGTCCACCGCACCGACAGTGGCTACCGCCAGTACAGCGAGGCCGATGTACATACGCTGCGCTTCATCAAGCGCTGCCGGGATCTGGGCTTTTCCATGGCCGAAATTGCCGAGCTGGTCAACCTGTGGCAAAACCGCCGCCGCGCCAGCGCCAGCGTCAAGCGCATCGCACAAAAGCATATGGACGAACTGGCAGCCCGTATTGAGGCTTTGCAGACCATGCAGCGCACCTTGCAGGGCCTGCTGCACCACTGCCACGGCGACGAGCGCCCGGACTGCCCCATTCTGGATGACCTTTCCGGCGCCACTACACTGCCCGCATGACCGATCCCGTTTCGCTGTACCCTGCACTGGCACAAGTCGCTCCAACCCTGGAAAGCCTGGGGCAGACCGTGGGCCCCCTGACGGTACCGGCGGGGACGGTGCTCTTCGACGAGAACGCCCCGTGCCGCGGTTTTCCCCTGGTGCTGGAAGGGGAGGTCAAAGTCTCGCGCCATTCCGGCGATGGGCGCTCGCTGGAGTTGTACCGCGTCATTCCCGGCGAGTTATGCCTGGTCTCCAGCGCCTGCCTGTTTCGCAGCACCCCGCTGTCGGCGCAGGGCATCACCACCCGGCCCACCACCTTGCTGCTGATTCCGCCACCCATCTTTAACCAGTGGATTGCCACCCCTGCCTTTCGCGACAACGTGCTGGGCCTGTTTGCCGAACGCATGGCCGACCTCACCGGCTTGATCGACGCCGTGGCATTTCACAAGCTGGACCAGCGGCTGGCAGCAGCCCTGCTGGGCCGGGGACAGGACCTGGCACTGACCCACCAGACGCTGGCCGATGAGCTGGGCACGGTGCGCGAGATCATCACCCGCCTGCTGCGCCGCTTTGAGCGCGAAGGCTGGGTGGAGCTATCACGCGAGCGCATCCACATAAGCAACAGTGCAGCGCTGCGCGCGCTGGCCTCCGCGTTGACTCTGTGACCCAAGTCACATACGCTGGGTCCGCGCGGGGTTCCAATACGCCCACTGATTCATTTTTAAGGAGTTTTCCATGACACACAACGTCGGCAATATCGAACGCATCATCCGCATCGTTGCCGGTCTGGTGCTGATCGCACTGGCCGCTACAGGCACTGTTGGCTGGTGGGGTTGGCTGGGCATCGTTCCGCTGGCCACCGGTGCGCTGGGCTGGTGCCCTCCCTATGCCATTTTTGGCATCAATACCTGTTCGATGAAAAAGTAACTGCCCGGCACTCGCTATTGTTTTAATAGCTTGTTGCGCATATATGACGGGGCCTAGGGCCCCGTTTTGCATTGAATCATCGCAGTCAATTCCGGCAGGATCCTTCTTTACAGATGTAAAAGCCTGTTAACCCGGTCATCGCCGCACGGCAGGCCGCGTTAGTTGATGACAAACCGCCACGTCTGGCGGTACGGGCCCAGGCCCACCCACCATCCATGTTGAAACTTTCCACGTGCTCCTCTGCTTCCCGCAAGGGTCTCTCCGCGCTGGCGGCCAGCGGCATTGTCGTTCTGGCTGCATTGACTGCCCCCGCCCATGCCAACGACATCGGAACCCTGCTCGGCGGTGGCGTCGGTGCAACTGCAGGTGCGGTACTGGGACAGTCGGTGGGCGGACGCCAGGGTGCCGTGATTGGCGGCGCCATTGGCGGCGCGACGGGTGCCGCAGTCAGCACCCATGGCCGGGGGCAAAACGGTGCCGTGATCGGCGCAGCCGTGGGTGGCGCCGCAGGGGCCGCCGTTGGCCAGTCAGCCGGCGGAAGCCATGGTGCTGTTCTGGGCGCTGGCGCAGGGGGTGCCGCAGGGGCAGCAATAGGCCGGGGCGTCGTCAGCCAGCCACACCACCCCCAACCGGTCTACCAGGCTTCAGGCCCGGTGGTGCACCATTACCCGGTTGCATACGGGCCGGTCTACCAGCCTGTCTACCAACGCCCACCAGTGCACGGTTATGGTCCAGGATGGGACCGCCATGACGGTCGCCGTGACCGCTGGGAACGCCAGCAACGCCACCACAGCCATGGTCGCGGACATGGCTGGGGCCACGACGAGCGCCGCCACTGATCCCCAGGAATCAAGCTGGGACGACTTCGCCACCCAGGGCGTCGAGCAGATCGGGGATGAGTTTGCGCAACTCGCCCGTGGCAATGGCCACGTCGGTGTCAAACCCGTCTTCCTTGCCGTCGCCCGCCGCACCGGCCCCTTCGAACACCACGTCCAGCACCGCCACCTTCTTGAGCTGCAGCGCTTCGGTCAGCACGAAGGACACATGGTCGTTCCAGGTCATGGCCAGGCGGGTGGGTACTTTTCCATTGGCAATGTGCTGGCTCACTTCGTCCGTATCCAGCGGGTGGCGGGTATAGCGCACCACCGCCTTGGACTCATCGGCGGCCTTGAGCTCGCACTCCCGGTCCACGCTGAAACTCTGCGGCGCCTCTTTGGTGGACAGCCAGACCGACATGGCGGCGGCCGGTGACATCTGGGTGTTGATCAGCTGGACGGACAGGCCGTCCATGGCCTTGATCAGGCAGGTCATCACCTCGTCGGCGCGGGCCTGGCTGCCGGCACTGAGGACCAGGGTTTTCGCTTGCGGATCGATCCACACCAGCACCGTGGACTGTTTGGTAAACGCCAGCGGCAGCAGGGCCAGACGGGCGTCTTCCCGGATTTCGCGGCTTTCCTTCTTGCCCGGCTTGCGCCCGGTGGTGGCTTCGATGTGCTGGATCTGTTCTTCAGCCTTGCGCTTGACCACGGTGCCAGGAAGCACCTTCACCTCCACCATGAGCTTGAGAATCCATTGCCCGGCAACCACTTCCACCAGGGGGCCATGTTCGTCACCACGGGGAGCAGTCCAGCCGACTGCCTTTTCCTGCGAGGCACCGCACTCGACAAAACGGTTTTCTTCCAGTGCTGCTTCCAGCTTCGCAACGGTCTGCTCCCATGCAGACACGATGCGGTACATCATCACATTTTTAAACACACACGCCCTTTGTTACAGCGGCTATTTTCACGCATCTTTACACCGCCTTATCGCAAAACAATACGGCAGATACATGGCCAGCGCAAACTTGCTTCCAGCCTGACAGCGATTTCCGCTACAGCCTAACTTCAAAGGAAGTCACCATGAAACCCGTATTTAAATCTCTCGCCGTTGCCGGCCTGCTGGCCGCCGCTGGTTTTGCCACCTATGCCCAGGGGCCTGGCGGCATGGGCATGATGGACGGCGATGGCCACGGCCGCATGGGCCGCATGGACCCCGCCAAAATGGAACAGATGGTCGCCAGGCGCGCCGCGGACCTCAAGGCCAAACTCAAGATCACCCCAGCCCAGGAAAGCGCCTGGACGTCATTCACCGCCGCCATGAAGCCGCCGGCCAACTGGCAGGAAAAGCGCATGGACCGTACGGAACTGGACAAACTCACCACGCCAGAGCGCATCGACAAAATGCGTACCCTGCGTGCCGAGCGCACTGCGGAGATGAATGCTGCCATGGACAAGAGTGACGAGGCCACCAAGACTTTCTATGCCGCGCTCAATGCTGACCAGAAGAAAGTGTTTGACGCCGAGCATGCCCGCATGGGGCAACACGCATCGCGCGGCGGCCACCACGGACCCAAGGGGCCCCGTGGCGGTGCAAGTGCACCCGTCGCTCCCAAGCAGTAATATGGGTCAGGCCAGCAGTTTTTTCAGCTCGCCGCTGGCAATCAGGGCTTCCAGATCGGCTGCACCACCGACCAGGGTGCCCTGTACAAATACCATCGGAAATGTGGGCCAGCCGGTCCACATCTTCAGTGCGTTGCGGCGGCGCCAGGTGTTGAAGTAATTGCCGTACTCCAGGTATTTGTAGGGAACGCCCGCCGCGTCCAGCGCAGCGCGGGCTTTCTTGGGCATCGGATTCATGCCCATGCCCACCACCACCACCCGGTTGGCCGCCACTGCGGCCTGCACTTCGTCCACGATGCTGCGGTGGTGGCTTGCCACGCGTTCACGGATGGCAGGGTGGATATGTTCTTCACTCAGGATGGGGCGTGTCATCAAACAACTCCGGAAGGTAATGGAGGGCCATTATGCGCAGGGCTCCAGTAACATGGCGCCATGTCTACACCCCGAACTCCTCCTTCACTGCCTGCGGTGCGCACTATCGGGCTGATGTTGCCCCTTTCGTGGCTGGTACTGGCCTGGCGCGACATGGCCCGCTCGGGCTGGATCAGCTTTGCCCACGGACTGGCTCTGGCCCTGGCGGGTGCGGCCATTGTGGCGATTGCCCACCAGCGTTTCTGGTTATTGGCAGGTGCCCTGTCGGGCTTTCTGGTCGTGGCCCCGGTACTGGCCACCAGCCTGTATGCCCTGAGCCGCGCCCTGGAGCGCGGCGAAAAGGCTGACCTCTCGGTGGTGCTCAAGACCTGGCTGAACTGGCAGAACAACCATTTCAACAAATGGGGCAATGACTACTGGTGCATGGTGCAGTTCGGTGCGCTGCTGGCCCTGGCTGCCACCGGCTGGGTGTTGACATCGGCCGCACTGATTACCCTGCTGGCCCCAGTGCCCATCCACACGCCGCTGGATTTTGTCCACCATGTCATTCTGGCCAAGAATGGCTGGTTGTTCGAGTTGTGGCTGATGATGGGCGGCATCATCGCAGCGCCCATGTTTGCTTCCAGCGTGGTCGCCATGCCGCTGCTGCTGGACCGCCGTGTCACCCTGATGCAGGCCATCCTGACAAGCTGGCAGACAGTGCTCTTCAACCCGGTTCCCATGGCGTTCTGGGCAGCGCTGATCATGCTGTTCACCCTGCTGGGCCTGGGCGCCCTGCTCATCGGACTGGTGCTGGTCATCCCCATGCTGGGCCATGGCAGCTGGCATGCCTACCGGGCACTGGTCGATACCAGCACACTGGAAGAACGCGAACCCGTGGGCGTCAAGCCTCTTTCCGGGGGGGCTGTCTGATGTTCGGCTACACGGAAGAGCAGATTGCCGGCTTCGGCCTGACCTTTGGCGTGGGCGGCTTCATGCTGTACATGCTGTTCATCATCGGCCACCTGGCATGGGAATCCAAGGCCGGCAAGTTCGGCACCTTTGTGATTTTTCTGGGACTGGCATTTGGCATGGTGGGCTTTGTCGCCAAGTCCGTCATCCAGTGGTACATGGAGCGCTAGCGCTGCCTTGCAGGTTCAACCGAAAGGCCGGATACCTATCAGGACGCCGTGCAACCAGAAGGCAAACGCAGCCCAGGCCAGCACACCCACCACCAGCGTCATGCCGGTGCCCGCCAGGGTGCCCGCAGGGTACTGCGTACCGAGCGTACGGTCGCGGCGCCGCGATGCAATGTAGTCGAGCACGCCCCACAGCAAAAAGGAGCCAAACAGCACCAGGTGCGCCACAGCACCGGTAGACACCAGATGGGCCAATGCCCAGCTTTTCACGCCCAGCACCATGGGGTGGTGCAACCGGGCCTTGATCGCATTGCGCGGCACGTAGGCCGCCGCCAGCAACACAAACGCAATCAAAGTCAGCAGGGATGCTGCGTGGCGCAAGCCGGTGGGAGGGCTCCACAGCTGCAGTGGCGTCTCGCGCGCCACACCAAAGCCCCAGACCATCAGGGCAAAACCCGCCAGCGACAGCACGGAATAAACGCCCTTGTAGGTGCCCTCCCCCACACGCGCCAGCGTACGTGTGCGCCAGCCGTCGGCCACGATGCGCACCGAGTGCACCCCCAAAAACACCACCAGACCCAGAATCAGATACGTCATGTGCAATTTCCCTGTCAGGCACCAAGCACCCGGTTTTTACCCGCCCGCTTGGCCAGGTACATGGCCTGGTCTGCACGACGGATGGCATCCATGCCCGACTCCCCTTCTGCCAACTGTGCCACGCCAGCACTGAAGGTGATCAGGATTTTTTCGTTGCCCGCCAGGAAGAAGCGTTTGGTCAATTCCCGTTGCAGCCGTGTCATGGCTTCAATGCCCCGGTCCAGCGGTGTGTCAGGCAGCAGGATGACGAACTCTTCGCCACCGAAACGCGCCAGCGTGTCCTGGGGCCGCATGCTCTCACGGGCCACGGTGGCGAGGTGGTTGAGCGCACTGTCGCCGGTGGCGTGGCCCATCGCATCGTTGAGTTTCTTGAAGTTGTCGATGTCCAGCAAGGCCATGCACAGGGGTGTTTCCTTGCGCCGCACGGTGGAGAGCTCCCGGTCGATGGCTTCATCCAGACCCTTGCGGTTGAGTGCGCCGGTCAGGGGGTCATGGCGGGCTTCGGAACTGACACGGTCGAGTTCCTGGTGCAGCTTGGTCAATTCTTCTTCTGTCCTGCTGGCACGTTCACGCATGGCGCTAAGTTCGTCCCGCGCCGTTTGGCTGTCGCTGGCCATATGGCGTGTTGCGCCCACAATGTCTTTGAGCACTGGCGCAATATCTTTCATCGACTTGGCCTGCTCAATCAGCCGTGCACTTTCTTCCAGCTTGGTTTGGAAAGTTCCGGTGGACTGCGTCATTTCTGACAGGCGATCGATAAACGACGCCAGCATCTCGCGCATCTCGTTCTGGGCTGCAACCGTGCGTTCCTTGGCTTCCTTTTGCTTGAAGATCACGTCTTTCAGACGGCGTTCCACATCGTCCAGACGGCGCAGGGACAGCGGTGGTGCAGAAGCTGTCATCAGCGCATCCATCTGCCCTTTGAGCCACTGCTCTTCCAGACTGAGTTCGCCAATGTTTTCAAACACCAGATGCAAAAGTTTGAGCAGTACAGTCTTGATTTCCGCCTGGTCTTTGGCGGCAAAAGACAGCCGGTGGCTGTAATTCACCAGCATCAGTTTGAGTGTGGCGACATCCGAAGCCGGGTCTTTGAGGGCTTTGAGCAAACCTGTCGTCTGCTCACGAAACCGTTCATCGTCGGTACCGAGCGCCGGCAGTGCATATTCAATCAGGCGGCCAATTTGTCCCATGAACTCCGCGGTCAGCGCCGGCGCACTGCCCGACGGCTGTGCATCGGATGTACTGGCGGGAACAAAACCACCATACGCTACCAGTGCCGTTTTCACACCTTCCCAGTTCATCCGGTCGATGGCATATTCCAGCAATCCGCGGTGCTTTTGCTGGCCTGGCGTCTTGGTGGGCAGTGCTTTGGCAATGTCCCGTAGCGTATCCATCGGAAACTGCGGCACCTGGGGGATACCGGCAATTTCGTTGTAGATATTCTGGTAGTTCAGTGGCGTCGGTGCAAGCTTGCGCGTGGTCAATTGCTTGAGCGTTTCCCGCGCCACTTCAAAGGGTTTCTTTTCACTCATACTGGTACCATTTGCTATAAAATTAATAGCTTTATAGACACTATTTACGGGGGCTATAGCCCTATTTATTGAATATTCAGGAAAGTTTTGACCGGTTGCAAGGTGCTTTGGACATCCTCTTCATGGGGAACGTGCCCTAACTCGTCAAATACCACCAGACGCGAACCGACGATATCAGCTTCAAAGCGTTTTGCGTTATCTGGCGGAATCAGCCTGTCTTTCCCACCCCACACAATCAGGGTGGGCAGCTTCAGCGCCTTGATCTGGTTCACATCCCCGCTGCCAATCTGTGCAAAGCGGTGTGCCAGCGCTGCCCGGTTGCCTGCGCGCAACGACAGTTCGTAGTACCGATCCACCAATTCGGGTGTCACTTTGGATGGATCCCCATACACATTGCGCACACTTTGCATCACCACACCCCGCGGCAGCACATATTCCATCAGTGTGCGGATACCCGGCAACCGTGCAACCTGAAAGGCCAGCGGTACCGACACCGGTTGGGACGGATACCCTGCTGCATCCACCAGAATCAACCGGCTCACCCGTTGCGGCAGGACCGATGCCGTGGACCAGGCAATCTGCCCTCCCAGGGAGTTTCCGGCAAGCACAAACGACTTGACACCCAAAGCATCCAGCACCGCTGTGACAAATCGGACATAGGCTTCAATGGAATAGTTGTTAGATGGACTCGGTCCCGTCAGACCAAATCCAGGCAAGTCAAACCGGATCACCCGACGATGGTGCTTCAACTCCTGCGTCCATCCATCCCAGGTGTGCAGACTCGCAGAGGTTCCATGCAGCAGCACAATAGGCAGCGGGTCATCCCGTGTCCCTTCGTCCCGCAAGTGCACTTGCATACCGCTGACTTCCATGAACCGGGATGGCGCTTGTGCCCACCGGCTGCCCAGTTGTTCTACGGAACGGTCAGGGGCCCAGGTTGCCATTACGCCAGCAATGGCGAATACGAGGCAGGTGATCAGAAGCACACCCACAATGCGAAAAGCAATTTTCATGGTGCCCACTCTACACCTGTCTTTTTCCATTATGTCAAAGAATAAGCCTGTGCATAGTTTCGGTACAAGTCACCGGTTATCCACAGGACGATACAAAATGAAAGAGTTATCCAGTTTCCGGGTACAAACCAAAAGCGCTGTCACCCACATGGGTTCACACGATCCAAGTACTTGATTTTCAAAGGAAAAATACCCTTGTCCACACAAAGTGACTTTGCTCTATCTACTACTACTATGTTTTAAATAGAAAAAGAAAGTAATACAGACAAAACTATCCCCGTAAAAAATACCTTCATAAACCTTCAGGTCCCACCCCGGTATTTGCAGAGCAATCAAGTAAGATTTGCCCTTCGAAGTTTGTCTTCCCACCCACCGGTTCCCATCCCCCATGTCTGTTTCGTTTGAGATCAAAAGTGCACAACTTCCGCTGGTGGCACTGCTTCTCAAAACGACCGATATCACTGCCCTGGCCCGCGATTTGAACCAGCAGTTTGGCCCTGACGGTGAAAGTCCAGATTTTTTCGACCAGGATGCCCTGGTTCTCGATTTTTCACATTTTGAAGCGGCTACTCCCTGCCAGGACATAGCCCACCTGCTGGATGCGGTGCGAGCCTGTCGGTTGGTGCCTGTGGCGGTGCGCGGTGCACAGGGCCCATGGCTGGAAGCTGCAAAAGCTGCCGGGCTGGTGGAAGCGCCTGTAGAAATTGCCCGGCCGCGTGCCGAGGTGGTACACACCTCCGAAACGGTGGAAGTTGTGAAAGAGGTGGTGCGCGAAGTGCCCGGTCCTGCCACCATGGTGGTCGACAAGCCCTTGCGCTCCGGTCAGAAAATCTACGCACGCGGTGCCGATCTGGTCGTGCTGGCCATGGTCAACCAGGGTGCTGAAGTGGTGGCAGACGGTAACATCCATGTGTATGCGCCCCTGCGTGGCAAGGCTATGGCCGGTGCCCGAGGCAATACGAACGCCCGTATATTTTCCCTGTGCCTGGAACCCGAACTGATTTCCATCGCCGGTGTGTACCGCACCAGCGAGAACCCCCTGGCCAAAGATGTCCAGGGCAAAGCGGCCCAAGTCCGTTTGAGCAACGATGGGCAGGACAAACTGCTGATCGAAGCGCTCAAGACCTGATCGATCTATTTTTTGAAAGACTCCCTCTTCATGGCAAAAATCATTGTGGTGACTTCTGGCAAAGGCGGCGTTGGCAAGACCACGACCAGTGCCAGTTTTGCAACCGGTCTGGCCTTGCGCGGACACAAGACTGCCGTCATCGACTTTGACGTGGGCCTGCGCAACCTGGACCTGATCATGGGTTGCGAGCGCCGTGTGGTGTATGACCTGATCAATGTGATTCAGGGCGAAGCCAATCTGAACCAGGCTCTGATCAAAGATAAACAGTGCGACAACCTGTTTGTGCTGGCCGCTTCGCAAACCCGTGACAAGGATGCACTGACCCAGGATGGCGTGGAAAAAGTGCTGAACGACCTGGCTGCCATGGACTTTGAGTTCATCGTCTGCGACTCGCCCGCTGGTATTGAAACCGGGGCCCTGATGGCCATGCACTTTGCCGATGAAGCGATTGTGGTAACCAACCCCGAGGTGTCTTCGGTGCGCGATTCGGACCGCATTCTGGGCATGCTGGCCAGCAAGACCAAGCGTGCCATGGAGGGGGGCGGGGCTATCAAGGAACACCTGCTGATCACCCGCTACAACCCCAGCCGTGTTAACACCGGCCAGATGCTGTCAATCGACGACATCAAGGATATCCTTCGCATTGACTTGATTGGTGTTATCCCCGAAAGTGAATCGGTGCTACAGGCCTCCAACCAGGGCGTGCCTGCCGTGCACATACAAGGCAGCGATGTCTCTGAAGCCTACAAGGACGTCATTGAACGCTTCTTGGGCAAGGACGTTCCCATGCGCTTCACCGAAGCACCCAAGCAGGGTTTGCTCAAGCGCCTGTTTGGGGGGAAATAAGCCATGGCTTCTCTTTTATCCTTTTTTCTGGGCGAGAAAAAGTCCACGGCCAGCGTCGCCAAAGAACGCCTGTCCATTCTTCTGGCCCATGAACGCGCCGGGCGCAATGCATCCGCCCCCGACTACTTGCCCGAACTGCAGCGCGAGCTGGTGGCGGTGATCAGCAAGTACGTCAAAATCAATCCCGAAGACATCAAGGTCATTGCTGGGCGCCAGGACAACCTGGAGACGCTGGAAGTCAAGATCGAACTGCCGGATGGCCGCTAGGGCATAGGCCGTTTTCCGGTCTTCGCGTCCGAAAGGCGCAGGACTATCATCCGCCCATGCTGATTGAAACATTGGGTGCCGCGCGCGACATGGGCCGCCTCAGCGAGATTGCTGGGGTACTGATCCGCCATGGTTTTGGCGATACGGTGCGCCGGCTCGGTCTGGCAGACCGGCTGGCCCGCGCAGGCCATGCCATCCAGATGGACCATGCGGCCGATCTGGCCCGCCTGGAACCTCCGGTGCAGGTGCGCCTGGCAATGGAAGAACTGGGTCCGACCTTTGTCAAACTGGGCCAGATTCTTGCGGGCCGTGCCGACATCTTCGGACCCGAATGGATTGCCGAGTTTGAGAAGCTGCACAGCCATGTTCCGCCCGTTTCGCTGGACGTGCTGTTGCCCCAGTTGCAACAGGATCTGGGCGCGCCGCCGCATGAGGTGTTTGCACGTTTTGATGTGGAGCCGCTGGCAGCGGCCTCCATTGCCCAGGTGCACCGGGCACAACTCCAGGACGGGACCGAGGTCATTGTCAAAATCCGTCGCCCCGGAATTGATGCAGTCATTGAAGCCGATCTGCGCCTGCTGGGCCATTTGGCTGCGCTGGTCGAGGCAGAAATACCTGCACTCAAACCCTACCGCCCGCAACAAATGGTGCGGGAGTTTGCCAAGTCGCTGCGCCGGGAACTCGATCTGGCCGCTGAGTGCCGTAACGCCGAGCACATTGCGGCCAACATGGCAGCCTTGTCCTTCATCGTGATTCCCAAAGTGCACTGGGCCTACACCGGCCAGCGCGTCAATGTGCAGGACTATGTGGGGGGTGTGGCTGGCGATGCATTAGCCCAGTTGACCACAGAGTCTGGGTTTGACCGTACCCTGCTGGCCCAGCGGGGTGCCCAGGCCGTGCTCAAGATGATTGTGCAGGACGGCATCTTCCATGCCGATCCGCACCCGGGCAATGTGTTCTACCTCAGTGATAACCGCATTGCCTTTATCGACTTTGGCATGGTCGGCCGCCTGTCCAGCCGCCGGCGCGAAGAGCTGCTGCAACTGCTGCTGGGGTTGGTCGAGCGACAGCCGCAGACCGTGGCCGATGTGTTGCTGGACTGGACTGGCGACGACCACAGTGTGAACCTCTCCCAGCTGGAAACCGAGATCGAGGCGTTTGTCGACCAGTACCACGGCACACCGCTGGCCGAACTCAGCCTGGGGCAGATGCTGACCGATGTCACCGCCATCCTGCGCGACCACCATCTGGGATTGCCGTCCGACCTGGCCCTGCTGATCAAGGCCTTCATCTCGCTCGAAGGCATGGGACGGGGGCTGGACCCCAATTTCCATATGGCGACCGAGGCCACGCCCATGCTGCGCAAGGTGGTGCGTGCGCGCTACCGCCCTGAACTGGTGGCCAAGCGCGCCTGGCAAACCGTAAGGCGCACGCTGGCCATGGTGGAGCAACTGCCGCACGACATTTCGACCCTGCTGCGCAATGCGCGCCGCGGGCGGGTGCATGTGGGTATCGAGCTGGCCCACCTCAAGCGCGTGGGCAACCAGATTGACCGTGCCGCCAACCGCCTGTCGATGGCGCTGGTGATCGCCGCACTCATCATCGGCTCGTCCATCGTGATGAATGTGCAGGGTGGACCCACGCTGTTTGGCTTGCCCATGTTCGGCTTTCTGGGCTTTGTGGGCGCGGTGCTGGGCGGGTTCTGGCTGGTGCGCTCCATCTGGCGCAGCGGCCGCAGTGATGAGGGTGATGAGCCTTAGTAACTGAAGCAGGTCTGCCGGCTGTCCAGCAGGCCCGCAGGTCCAAAGCTCTGCTCGGTGAATTCCACCGCGTGCTGGTGGATATGCACCACGCTGCAGGCCCGTGTGCCATAACCCGGCGTGGCAATGAAGGTGGCTGACAGGGCGCGCTCCAGCGCCACAGGCACTCCGGTTTGCGGCAGTTCGTCATCGTTGGCCAAGGTCGCATCGTGCAGCAGTGCAAACACCTGGTCAGCGCGTGTGTTGCCAGTCTCTACATGGGTGTGCAGGCCCGTTTGCAGCCGCGTCAGCTTGGGCCAGGGGGTGTGAAAGTCTGCGTTGGATACTGCGCCCATGCCGGGCTTCAGGGTCACGATGCGGGCTTGCCGGCTCTCCAGCCCGAGCAGCTGCTCGCCATCGAACACCAGCAGGTTGAA
>CAUJJV010000131.1 GCA_963205375.1 Pseudomonadota bacterium | reverse complement strand
ATGATTGATCCCGCGAATTCGCCCGTCACCGTCTTTCCCGTCGACCCCGGACAACCCGCCCCCATTCAGCGGCCGTCGATGCGCTTCATGCTCTCGCACCCGGCCCACGCGATTGCGCTGGGCTTTGGCTCTGGCCTCTCGCGCATTGCCCCCGGCACCGCGGGCACGCTGTGGGCCTGGTTGTCTTTCGTGGTGCTTTCCCAATGGCTGGACGACACCGGCTGGGGCATCGCCATTGCGCTTTCGCTGCCGCTCGGCTGGTGGGCCAGCACCGTGACCGCCCGCAACATGGGCGTGTTGGACCCGGGCAGCATCGTGTGGGACGAGGTGGCCGCGTTCTGGCTGGTGCTGTGGCTGGTCATGCCCACCGGGCTGGTCGGGCAAGTGCTGGCGTTTGGCCTGTTCCGCTTCTTTGATGCGGTCAAGCCGGGGCCGGTGGGCTGGGCCGACCGCTTGTTCCACCACGTCGATCCGAACACTGACCCGCACGCCTGGTCCAGGGCGGGCTTTGGCATCATGCTCGACGACCTGGTGGCGGCAGGCTGCACCGTGCTGGTGGTGGCTCTCTGGAGGTTCGTGTGACGCTACAAAAAGAGGAGCTATCCACGCATATTCTGTGCAGACTGGTGGCTGATTTGCTTCTTAAATCCGATTGGAAGCTGGCCACTGCCGAGAGTTGCACCGGTGGTCTGATTGCTGCTGCGTGCACGGAGCTTTCGGGTTCAAGCAACTGGTTTGAAAGCGGTTTTGTCACCTATTCCAACGAAGCAAAGACCGAACTGCTCGGCGTCGATGCCGCTCTGATCGCACGCCACGGCGCAGTCAGTGAAGAGGTGGCACGCGCCATGGCACAAGGGGCTTTGCAACGCTCCCATGCGCAGGTGGCGCTGTCGGTCACCGGCGTCGCCGGCCCCACCGGCGGCAGCGCTGCCAAACCTGTGGGCACCGTCTGGTTCGGCTGGGCCACCCCCGGCGGCGTGACGACCGACATGCGCCTGTTTGCGGGCGACCGCGCTGCTGTGCGCGCGGCCGCCGTGCACCATGCATTGCACACCCTGCACACGCTGCTGACCTGAGCCAGCGCTCAGGGTCGTGCCAGCAGGGTAGCCACCTCGGCGGCCGAACGCACCCCGAGCTTGGCATAGACACGGGCACGGTAGACCTCCACCGTGCGCATGGAAACATTCATCTCATCGGCAATGATCTTGTTGAGCTTGCCAGCTGCCACACGGCGCATCACGTCCTGCTCACGTTGCGTCAGTCCGGCCAGCTTGGCGCCACGCGCATCCCCATCGGCCAGCCGGGCCTGCTGCTGGGCATCGGCTGCCATTGCGTCGTGGATGCGCTCCACCAGCACACCATCGCCAAAAGGTTTCTCGACAAAGTCGAAGGCGCCCTTCTTCAGGGCGTCCACGGCCATGCGGATGTCCCCGTGACCGGTCAAAAAAATGACGGGGACTGCCACGCCGCGCGCCACCAGTTCATCGTGCACCTGCAATCCGGACATCGGCTCCATGCGGACATCCAGCACGATGCACCCGCGTACCGGCACAGGCTGCCCCAGGCGTTCCAGAAAGGCCGGGCCGCTGTCGTAGCTGAACACAGCCAGCCCATGCGAGCGCAGCAAGAATTCCAACGCCGCACGCACAGGGGCTTCGTCGTCCACCAGATGGACTGCCGCCGGGCTGGTTGTCATCGTCATTCCATGTTCTCCCATGCGGCCCGCGCGTCCTCGCCCGCCAGTGATTCCTCGTGCAGCACCGGATCGAACACCGGCAGGGTGAACGAAAACCGTGCACCGCCCAGCGAACTCTTGCCTGCATCCATGCCCCCGTGGTGCACCTCGATCACCGAGCGACAAATGGCCAGCCCCATCCCCATGCCATCGGCTTTGGTGGAATAGAAGGGTGCGCTCAACTGCTCGATTGTGCGATCTGCCAGACCCGGACCATCGTCCTCCACATCCAGCCGTACAAACCCCTGCCCTGCACTGGCGGAGGCGATGCGCACATTGCCGCCGTGGCCAACCGCCCCCATCGCATCCGCGGCGTTGCGCACCAGGTTGATCAGCACCTGCTCCACCAGAATGGGGTCGGCATACACCGCAGGCAAATCATCGGCAAGCGCCCACTGCACCTGGATGTGCTGGGTCTTGAGATCGCGCTGCACCAGCTCCACCGCACGCCGTGCAATGGCGTCGAGCTGGCAGGCTTCGCGCTGCGGGCCCCTGCGCGTCAGAAACTCGCGGATACGCCGGACGATGCGGCCCGCCTCGGCGGCCTGGTCACCCTGGTTTTTCAGGGCGTTGCGCACGGCGTCCACGTCATAGCCAGGGTTGCCCAGCATGCGCTGCAAGCCGCCGTTGTAGCCCATGATGGCCGTCAGCGGCTGGTTCAGCTGGTGCGCCAGTGCGGATGCCACTTCACCGAGCGTTGTCAGCCGGGACTGGTAGGCCATAGCCTCGGCCTGGTGCCGTTCACGCTCTTCCAGTTGCTTGCGGGCGGTGATGTCGATGATGGAACCCATCCAGCCGGTTTGTTTTCCGCGGGCGTCGATCAGCGGCGACTCGAACACCATCACATTGATCAGGCGCCCGTCTTGGTGGCGCCAAAGCGATTCATAGCCCTCGCGCGGCGCGTGCCCCTCCAGGTTGCGCTGGTTGCGCAGGGCCATTTCATCGGCTACTTCAGGCGGCCAGTACGGCATCGGCGGCATCAACCCGACCAGCACCTGCGCGGGCAGCCCCACCATGTCGCAGAAGGTCCGGTTGACATACAGGATGCGGCCTTCGAGATCACGGGCCCGCAGCCCCACCAGGGCGGAATCTCCCATGGCCTGGCGCCAGGCCGCCTCGGTTCTCCAGGCGTCCTGTGCCCGCGTGATCTGGCGCACCTGCCGGCGCAGCAGCACCGTCGAAATCAGCATCAACGCCAGAAACCCACCGATCAGCACCAGCGGCAACGTGCGCCACAGAGGCAAGGGCAATTCACGCGAAGTCAACTCCAGGTATGCCCCCGGCATATTTCCGCCCACCAGCACCATGTAGCTGAGTCGCCCGTCGGACTCCAGCCGCAGGGGCACTTCATCCACCGAGGCAATCACCTGCTCCGAGGCGTCCACCAGTTGCACGTCGTACTTGCGGGTCAACCACCACGGGATGCCCCGGCGCAGCAGCAGCGCCGGGGAGTAGCGCACGATCAGCCGCTCACCACCCGCCTGCAGGGTCAGATGGGACGACACACCGGGGCCATCCACCAGGTCCTTGATGCGAAGTCCGGACAAGGGCTGCTGGTCCGGCACATGGGCCACGATGCGGTTATTGCTGTCCAGCCAGGTCACGCTGAGCCAGAGGCCCCGCAAGCCCTCCACCACCACCGGGTCCCCTGCCAGGCCCGCTGCATTGCGCGGAACGGTCGCCAGGTGGCGCCCCAGGTCTTCCAGCCGGGCCATCTCGGTGTCCAGCCGGGCACGTAACTGGGCTTCACTGCTCAGGGCGTCGGCAATCATGGTGCTGCGCCGCTCGGTCTGCTCATCCATCTCGGTACGGTATGCCCACACCAGCACCCCGGTCACAAACGCAATGGAAGCCACCAAGGGCACCACCCACAGACTGCGCCGCGCACGTCCGCCGCCCACCGCCCCGGCATGGGGTTCTACAACGGAATCGGGCACAGAAAACATGGAGACAGTCTAGCCGCCACCGGCATGGCAACAACCCCGAAATCAAGGGTTTACCCTTAAAACCCGCCTCCGCTGCGCGACAAATGTGGAAATCCACACTAGCCGCCAGAGCCCCTGCAGAAGCACACTGCGGTCCATTCCATTTTCAACCGGAGACATCCCATGACATCAAGCTTTCGCCGCACCCTCCTGCAAGCGTCCCTGCTGGCCACATCCCTATTTGCCGGCGCCGTGTATGCGCAGGCGCCCATCGTGATCAAGTTCAGCCATGTGGTCGCCGCCGACACCCCCAAAGGCAAGGCATCGGAATACTTCGCCAAGAAAGCTGCCGAGCTGACCAAGGGCAAAGTCAAGGTCGAGGTCTATGCCAACAGTGCCCTGTACAAGGACAAGGAAGAGATGGAAGCACTCCAGATCGGCGCGGTGCAAATGCTCGCCCCGTCCCTGGCCAAGTTCGGCCCGCTGGGTGTGAAAGAGTTCGAGGCGTTCGATCTGCCCTTCATTTTTGATGACCGTGACGACCTGCACAAGATCACCCAGGGTCCCGTAGGCGCCAGCCTGCTGGCCAAACTGGAGCCCAAGGGCATCAAGGGATTGGCCTACTGGGACAACGGGTTCAAGGCCTTTTCAGCCAACACCCCTCTGAAGACACCAGCTGACTTCAAGGGCAAGAAATTCCGCATCCAGTCCTCGAAGGTGCTGGAAGAAGAAATCCGTTCCGTGGGTGGCATCCCCCAGGTGATGGCGTTCTCCGAGGTTTACCAGGCCCTGCAGACCGGTGTGGTCGACGGCACGGAAAACCCGCTGTCCAACTTCTATACCCAGAAGATGCATGAAGTGCAGAAACACCTCACGCTCACCAACCATGGCTACCTGGGCTATGCGGTGATCGTGAACAAGAAGTTCTGGGAAGGCCTGCCCGGTGATGTGCGAGGCCAACTGGAACAGGCCATGAAACAGGCCACCTTCTACGCCAACCAGATTGCCGAAGACGAAAACAACCAGTCACTGGAAGGCGTGAAGAAGAGCGGCAAGACCACCATCTACACCCCCACCAAGGACGAGCGCCTGGCACTGAAGAAAGCCATGGTGCCCGTGCACACCAAGATGGCCGACCGCGTGGGCAAGGAAACCCTGCAGAACATCTACAAGGAAACCGGCTTTGATCCGGCCAAGCTGTAAACCCTCGTCGACTGCACAGGCAATTTCATGAAATTTCTTGACCATCTGGAAGAGTGGCTCGTCACCTTCCTCATGGGCACCGCGACACTGATCATCTTTGTCTCGGTCGCCCACCGCTACGCCGCCGGCTTCGCCATCCCCGGCGTGCAGGACTGGCTCCTGTCCATCAATCTGACCTGGGCTCAGGAACTCACCATCATCATGTTCGTCTGGATGGCCAAGTTTGGCGCCGCCTATGGCGTGCGCACCGGTATCCACGTAGGGGTGGACGTGCTCATCAACCGCCTGGACGATGCGATGCGCAGCAAGTTCATCATCTTTGGGCTGCTGGCGGGTGCCCTGTTCACCGGCATCGTCGCCACCCTGGGCACACGGTTCGTCTGGGAAAACGGCGCACACTATTACTTCTTCCAGCTGCTGGGAAACTCGGTGGAAGGCATTCCGGAAGGCCCCACAACCCCGGACCTGGAGTGGCCCACCTGGATGGTCTACAGCGCCATTCCACTGGGCACCAGCCTGATGTGCTTTCGCTTCCTGCAGGTCATGACCAGCTTCATCCGCACTGGCGAACTGCCCCACCACGACCACGGGCATGTGGACGGACTGGACGAAGACAGCACCGCTGTGGACGTCAATCCCTACGCCATGGGCGACAACCTGCATCCTGCCGAAATGACCGCCCCACGAGGTGACAAGCGATGAACGCCGCCATTATTTTTATTCTGTTGCTGGTGCTCATGCTCACCGGCATGCCCATCTCGATTTCTCTGGGTCTGACGGTTCTTACGTTTTTGTTCGGCTTTACCGAGGTGCCACTGGAGTCTGTGGCACTCAAGCTGTTCACCGGGATCGAGAAGTTCGAAATCATGGCGATTCCGTTCTTCATTCTGGCTGGCAACTTCCTGACCCACGGGGGTGTGGCCCGGCGCATGATCAACTTTGCATCGAGCATGGTCGGCCATTGGTACGGTGGTCTGGGACTGGCCGGCGTGCTGGGCTGCGCCCTGTTTGCCGCAGTGTCGGGCTCCAGCCCGGCGACCGTGGTGGCCATCGGTTCCATCCTGTTGCCGGCGATGACACGTGCAGGCTTTCCCAAGAGCTTTGGTGCTGGCGTGATCACCACCTCGGGCGCCCTGGGCATCCTGATTCCGCCCTCCATCGTGATGGTGATGTACTCGGTGGCCACCAACACCTCGGTAGGCGCGCTGTTCATGGCCGGTGTCGTCCCCGGACTGGCCCTGGCAAGCGTGCTGGGCGGCGTGACCTGGTACCGCGCACGGAAGTTCAACTACCCGCGTCTGGCCAAAGCGACCTGGGGTGAGCGCATCAAGGCCTTCCGCGCCTCGGTGTGGGGACTGCTGCTGATCGTGATCGTCATGGGCGGTATCTACAGCGGCATGTTCACCCCCACGGAAGCGGCCGCCATGAGCGCGGTGTACGCCTTCTTCGTGGCGGTGTTTGTCTACAAGGACATGAGCCTCAAGGACGTGCCCAAGGTCCTGCTGAATTCCGCCAACATGTCAGCCATGCTGCTGTATATCATCACCAACGCGGTGCTGTTCAGCTTCATCATGACCAACGAGAACATCCCGCAGTCGCTGGCCGACTGGATGCTGGGTCACGGCCTGGGCGTGATCACCTTCCTGCTGGCGGTGAACGTGATTCTGCTGCTGGCCGGCAATTTCATGGAGCCATCCTCCATCGTGCTGATCTTCGCACCCATCCTGTTCCCTGTGGCGATGAAGCTGGGCATTGACCCGGTGCACTTCGGCATCATCATGGTGGTGAACATGGAAGTCGGCATGTGCCACCCACCGGTGGGCTTGAATCTGTACGTTGCCTCGGGCATTACCAAGATGGGGATCACCGAGCTCACGGTGGCGGTCTGGCCCTGGTTGCTGTCGATGCTGGGCTTCCTGATGGTGGTGACCTACTGGCCGGGTCTGACACTGTGGTTTCCGCGCATGCTGGGAATGGTGCCCTAACAGCATGGTGGACCGGAATGCTCAGGCGCGGACGAAATCTTCCA
>CAUJJV010000130.1 GCA_963205375.1 Pseudomonadota bacterium | reverse complement strand
CAGCGCCAGCAGGGACTTGTGGCCCGAGGCACCGTTGTCTTCTTTGTACAGCAGGGCTTCAGGAGGCAGCGCAGGCACCATGGCCGGCTTGAAGATGGCAACGACCACGATGAACAGGATGTACAAGCCCACCAGCAGCAGGCCGGGAATCAGGGCGCCAGAGTACATGTCGCCCACCGAGCGGCCCAGCTGGTCGGCCAGCACGATCAGCACCAGCGAAGGCGGGATGGCCTGCGCCAGCGTGCCCGACGCAGTGATGGTGCCGGTGGCAATGGTCCGGCTGTAGCCGTAGCGCAGCATGATGGGCAGGGAAATCAGGCCCATGGAAATCACTGCCGCGGCAACCACACCGGTGGTGGCGGCCAGCAGGGCACCTACCAGAATCACGGCAATGGCCACACCCCCGCGCACCGGGCCAAACACCTGGCCTACGGTTTCCAGCAGGTCTTCGGCCATGCCGGATCGCTCCAGAATAATGCCCATGAAGGTGAAGAACGGAATCGCCAGCAGCGTGTCGTTCTGCATGATGCCGAAGATGCGCAGCGGCAGCGCCTGGAACATGGCGGCTGGGAAGATACCCGCTTCAATCCCCACAAATCCCAGAGCCAGGCCAGTGGCCGCGAGGCCAAACGCGACGGGAAAACCTGTCAACAGAATGATGAACAGGGTGATAAACATGAGCGGCACAAATTGCTGTGCCAGGAGTGTGGTTTGCATTTATTTGTCTCCTGCCAGCATCTCGGCGGCTTTTTTCTCGAGTTCTTCGATGTGCTTCTGTTCGTCGGACTTCGACGCTTCCGCACTCAGTACATCGGGACCGTTGCCGGTCAGGAAAGCAACGCGCTTGATCAGCTCGGAAACACCCTGCAGTGCCAGCAGGCCAAAGCCCAGTGGAATCAGGCCGTAAGCGGGCCAGCGGATCAGGCCGCCTGCGTTGGTGGAAATTTCTCCGCTGGTGAATGCCTGCATGAAGAAGGGCCAGCCCAAGGCGATGCCAATGGCGCAGAAGGGAAGCAGCACGAGCAGGATGCCCAGCACGTCCACCCAGTTGCGTGCGCGCTCGCTGAGTTTGCTGGAGATGAAGTCAATGCGCACATGCGAGTTCTTCAGAAATCCGTAGCCGGCACCCAGCATGAACACGGCAGCAAACAGGTACCACTGGATCTCCAGCAGGCCGTTGGAGCTCTGGTTGAAGATTTTGCGGACCAGGGCGTTGCCAGCGCTGATGAGGGTGGTGGCCAGAATCAGCCACATGGTGATTTTGCCGGCCCAGGTGCTGATCTGGTCGATCAGTCGGGACATGGAAAGGAAAGGTGTCATGGTGTCTCCGCCATTGGTATTGGAATGCAGGTGGCAGCTAAAAACCGCTCTGGCCTTTTACGAACCCGCAGAGTCTAAGCGCTATTGCCAGCTTTGTGGCTGAAGAAACCCTGACGCCATGCGGGGTGGTTTGTGCGGCAGGCCGGATATGAATGAAATTAGCCGCTAGCCCCCGTCAATCATGCGCGTACAGCTATGAAAAATGTAGCGCTCCGGATGCCTGCCACAGTCAGCAGGAGCGAGCCACACAGGTGCAGTGCGGCGGTGCCCAGGGCCAGGGCATAGCGCTGCTGGCCGAGCATGGACACCACCTCGGCGGAAAAGCTGGAAAAGGTGGTGAGTGCGCCCAGGAAACCGGTGACCAGGGCCAGCCGCCACACCGGGTCCAGATCGGGCAAGGCTTGGAACACGGCCACGCATACACCCACCAGATAGCCACCCACCAGATTGGCGGCCAGGGTGCCCCAAGGCAGTGCGGTACCCGCCGTTACGCCCACCGGGTTGAGCCACAGGCCCAGCTGCCAGCGCGATAGCGCGCCCACACAGGCGCCGATGCAGATGGCAACCACGGGCAGCATTACTGCGTGCCCGCCGGTTTGAACGGAGCTTCCCCGACCGTCAGGCCATGGGCCGACAGTTTGGCTGCCGCGGCGGGCTTGATGCCCTTGACCCGCGCCATGAGGTCTGCCCAGCTCTTGAACGGCCCGGCTTCGCGGGCTTTGAGGATGCGTGCGGTGCTGGCCGGGCCGAGACCCTTGATGCCATCGAGCTCGGCCTCGGTGGCCTGGTTCACATCCACAGCCCCGCTTGCCAGGGGCATGCACAGGGCCAGGGCGGCCAGCCAGCGCGGGGAGAAGTGTCGCAACATCGGAGTCCTCCAGTGTGTCGTCAAGCGCTTCAGGGGTGGGTGGCCAGCCACTGCACGTATTTGCCCACGCCGGTTTGCACGTCCACAAACTGGTGGTCGCAGCCGGTGGCGCGCAGGGCCGTCAGGTCCGCCTGGGTGTAGCACTGGTATTTGCCGCGCAGTGCATCCGGAAAAGGAATGTATTCGACCAGTCCGTGGGACACGATGTCTGCCAAGGGCAGGGCGGCATCGCCCTGCAGCGTACGCATGGAATTCACCACGGAACTGGCCACGTCGTTGAACGGCTGGGCGCGGCCCGAACCGAGGTTGAAGATGCCGACCTGGGAGGGGTTGTCAAAAAACCAGAGGTTGACCGCGACCACGTCGTCCACATAGACAAAGTCGCGCATCTGGCCGCCACCGGGGTAGCCGCCGTAGTCGCCAAACAGTTTGACCTTGCCCTCGGCCCTGAACTGGTTGTACTGGTGAAAGGCCACGCTGGCCATGCGCGCCTTGTGCTGCTCGCGCGGGCCGTACACGTTGAAGTAGCGAAAGCCCACCACCTGGTGGGTTCTTCCAGCTTTAGTGCGCTCGAAATTCTTGCCGCATTCGCGGCGCATGCGCTGGTCAAACAGCAGCTTGGAATAGCCGTACACGTTGAGCGGAAGCTCAAATGCGGGGTCTTCGCGGAAGGTGTCGGAGCCGCCATAGGTCGCCGCGCTGGAGGCATACAACAGGCGTGCGCCACGCTTCTGGCAGGCCTGGAACAGATGCCACGACAGCGTGTAGTTGTTGGCCATCATGTACTTGCCGTCCTGCTCCATGGTGTCGCTGCAGGCGCCCTCATGAAACACCGCTTCGATCTGGCCGTAGTGGCCAGCGGCGAACTCGTCGTAGAAGGTGTCCGCATCCACGTAGTCGGCAATCTGCAGGTCGGCCAGGTTGCGGAATTTGTCGCCCTGCTTGAGGTCGTCCACCGCAATGATGTCGGTCAGGCCCCGGGCATTGAGCCCGGCAATGAGGTTGCTGCCAATGAAGCCGGCTGCGCCGGTGACAACGATACGGGTCATGCAAACAACTCCTCGTAGGAAACGGTGGCGGTGCCGAATTTGCCAACCACCAGGCCACCGGCCCGGTTGGCCAGCGGCAGGGCATCGCGCATGGACAGGCCGGCGCCTACCAGCGCGGCCATGGTGGCGATGACGGTATCGCCCGCGCCGGTGACGTCAAACACTTCGCGTGCCTGGGCGCTGACGTGCAGATCGCCGTGCGCATCAAACAGGGTCATGCCTTCTTCGCTGCGGGTCAGCAGCACGGCATCCAGGTGCAGCTGGCTGCGCAGGTTGTGGGCCTTGATCCGCAGGTCTTCCTCGCTGTCCCAGAGGCCGATGACCTGTTGCAGTTCGGCGCGGTTGGGTGTGATGACGCTGGCGTTCTGGTAGCGCGAGTAGTCGCTGCCTTTGGGGTCGATCAGGATGGGCTTGGACAGGGCCCGGGCCTGCGCGATCATGTCGCTCACGTGGGCGAGACCGCCTTTGCCATAGTC
>CAUJJV010000129.1 GCA_963205375.1 Pseudomonadota bacterium | reverse complement strand
TTGACGCGCTTGGCTTCTTCGGCAAACCACTCCACGAACGAGGCACCGTAGGCGATCTCGCCCTTGGCTTCGGCAAAAGGCTTGCCCTGCTCGGCGGTCAGGATGCGGGCTAGATCGTCGGTGTTGGCGGTGAGTAAATCGAACCACTTGCGCAGGATGATGGAGCGCTCTTTGCCGGTCTTGTTGCGCCAGGCGGGCCAGGCTGCGTTGGCAGCGGCAATGGCGGCGTTGGCGTCTGCCGCACCAAGATTGGCCACGTCAGCCAACTTCTCGCCGGTGGCGGGGTTGTTCACGTCGAAGCGGCTGCTGCCTTTGACCCACTGGCCGTTGACCAGGGCGTCGGTCTTGAACAGGCTGGGGTCTTTGAGCAGGGAGAGGGGCGATGTTTTCATGTCCATGGCGGTGTTTCCAGATAAGGGTGAGGTCAGGTGCACGCGGGGCAATCCTCGGGGAATGCAAGCGTAGCGTTTTTTGGGGTTGGGTGTGGTGCCGGCTGTCGGGGTGGTGATAGTTCCAACTGCACGGTTCGCGGCAGCGTGTGCCGGACATCAGAAACGATTTTCTGCGTCACGGGGCACGCTGAAACCGCCTGTATCAGGCCACTGCGTCAAACGCGGCCGCCATGATCGACAGACCTTCATCGATCAGTGCATCGCTGGCCACCAGGGGCACCAGCACACGGATCACGTTGGCGTAGATTCCGCAGGTTAGCAGGATCAGGCCACGCTGGGCGGCTTCGGCTGCAATGCGTTTGGTCAGGTCCGCATCGGGCTGGTGCGGGTCGCCATTCTTGAATAGTTCGATGGCGACCATGGCACCGGCACCGCGCACGTCGCCAATGCTCTTGTGTTTGGCTGCAATGGCCTTGAGTCCGGTGACCAGGTGCGAGCCCATGTCGCGGCTGCGTTGCAATAGGTTTTCCTTTTCGAACACATCCAGCACCGCCAGCGCCGACGCGCAGGCCAGCGGATTACCGGAATAGGTGCCACCCAAACCGCCCACAGCAGGTGCATCCATGATTTCGGCCTTGCCGATGACGGCCGACAGGGGCATGCCACCGGCCATGGACTTGGCCATGGTGATGACGTCGGGCGCCACACCCCACTGTTCACAGGCCAGCCAGGTTCCGGTGCGGCCGGCACCGGTTTGCACTTCGTCAGCAATCATCACGATGCCGTGCTGGTCGCACAGTGCGCGCAGGCGCTGGGCAAATTCGGGGGGGGCTACATAGAAACCGCCTTCGCCCTGTACGGGTTCGACGATGATGGCTGCGACACGGGTAGGCTCTATGTCGTACTTGAACAGCGCCTCGATGGAGGCCATGGCGTCGTCCACGCTCACGCCATGCAGGGCGCAGGGGAACTTGGCGTGGTAGACCTCAGCCGGGAAGGGGCCAAAGCCGATCTTGTAGGGGGCAACCTTGCCGGTCAGGGCCATACCCATCATGGTGCGGCCATGGAAAGCACCGCCAAAGGCGATGACGCCGGAGCGCTTGGTATAGGCGCGCGCCACCTTGATGGCGTTTTCCACGGCTTCTGCGCCGGTGGTCATGAAGAAGCTCTTCTTGGCAAAATTGCCGGGAGCCAGGGCGTTCAGGCGTTCGGCCAGTTCCACGTAGGGTTCGTAGGCGAGCACCTGGAAGCAGGTGTGGGTGTAGCGGCCCAGCTGCTCGGTGATGGCCTGGACCAGCGCGGGGTGGCGGTGGCCGGTGTTGAGTACGGCGATACCACCCGCAAAATCGATGTACCGGCGGCCTTCGACATCCCAGACTTCGGCGCCTTCGGCGCGGTCCACAAAAATCTCGAATCCCTGGCCCAGTCCGGTGGGCAGGGCGGCACGGCGGCGTGCCATCAGGGAGGCATTGGTGAAATTGACGTCGCGTTGCATAGAAACTCCTGGGGAATACTGGGTGAAAGTGGAACTATACGGGGCCATCTGCAAAAAGGTTGATGCCATTCTGATGGATTGGTACAGGTCCGCTTTCAGTTGGGAAGCAAAGCGACCTAAAATCGCCGATTCGCCTCACACAACCCAATTGCACCATGCGCCAAGCTGTTTTCACCGTTGCCGACATTCGCAAATCCTTCCTCGACTTCTTCGCCTCCAAGGGCCACACCGTGGTGGCTTCCAGCCCGCTGGTGCCGGGCAACGATCCCACGCTGATGTTCACCAACTCGGGCATGGTGCAGTTCAAGGACGTTTTCCTGGGTACCGACAAGCGCTCGTACGTGCGCGCTGCGTCGGTGCAGGCCTGTTTGCGTGCCGGTGGCAAGCACAATGACCTGGAAAACGTGGGCTACACCGCACGCCACCACACCTTCTTCGAGATGCTGGGCAACTGGAGTTTTGGCGACTACTTCAAGCGCGAATCGCTCAAGTGGGCCTGGGAACTGTTGACCACCGTCTACAAGCTGCCGCCCGAGCGTCTTCTGGCCACGGTGTACGAAGAGGACGACGAGGCCTATGACATCTGGACCAAGGAAATTGGCCTGCCACCCGAGCGCGTGATCCGCATTGGCGACAACAAGGGCGGCCGCTACAAGAGCGACAACTTCTGGATGATGGCCGACACCGGCCCTTGCGGCCCGTGCTCGGAAATCTTCTACGACCACGGCGACCACATTCCCGGCGGTCCTCCCGGCAGCCCCGACGAAGACGGTGACCGTTTCATCGAAATCTGGAACAACGTGTTCATGCAATTCAACATGGACGAGACCGGTGCCGTCACCCCGCTGCCCGCGCCCTGCGTGGACACCGGCATGGGCCTTGAGCGCCTGGCCGCCATCCTGCAGCACGTGCACAGCAACTACGAGATCGACCTGTTCGACGCGCTGATCAAGGCCGCATCCCGCGAAACCGGTTGTACCGACCTGAACAACAAGAGCTTGCGTGTGATCGCTGACCACATCCGCGCCACCGCCTTCCTGGTGAGCGATGGCGTGATCCCGAGCAACGAAGGTCGCGGCTACGTGCAGCGCCGCATCGTGCGCCGCGCGATCCGCCACGGCTACAAGCTGGGCCAGAAGACCCCGTTTTTCCACAAGCTGGTGAAGGACCTGGTGCAGGTGATGGGCGCAGCGTATCCCAACCTGGCATCGCAGGAAGCGCGCATCACCGAAGTGCTGCGTGTGGAAGAGGAGCGGTTCTTTGAAACGCTGGAAGTTGGGATGAGCATCCTTGATGTGGAAATTGCACGTATCAACGAGGTGACCACTTCTCCAGATGGCCCTGCAGGTGACTTGCCCCCAAATGCACGGACGATTTCAGGTGAAATTGCCTTTAAGTTGCACGACACCTACGGTTTTCCACTCGATCTGACCAACGACGTCTGTCGCGAAAATGGTGTAGAAGTGGACGAAGCAGGTTTTAAAGCCGCCATGGAAGCGCAAAAGGCCAAAGGCCGCGCAGCCGGCAAATTCAAGATGGACAAGGCGCTGGAGTACACCGGCGCAGGCAACACTTTCGTGGGCTACGAGCAGCTCACACAAGCTACCAAAATCGTAGCGCTCTACGCAGACGGTACGCCGGTTGCGACGCTCAAAGCCGGTCAATCCGGCGTCGTGGTGGTGGAAAGCACCCCGTTCTATTCCGAGAGCGGCGGTCAGGTCGGTGACCAGGGCGCGATCTTCTGCGATGGTGGCCTGTTCCAGGTGGAAGACACGCAGAAGATCAAGGCCGATGTATTTGGCCACCACGGCGTGCTCAAGCAGGGCATTCTGGCCGTGGGCGACGCCGTGACGGCCCATGTGGACGCTGCAGTGCGCGCCTCCACCGTGCGCAACCACTCCGCCACCCACCTGATGCACAAAGCGCTGCGCGAAGTGCTGGGCGAGCATGTGCAGCAAAAGGGATCGCTGGTAAATGCCGAGCGCACCCGCTTCGACTTTGCACACAACGCCCCGGTGACCGATGAGCAGATTCGCCAGATTGAAACCATCGTCAACGCTGAAGTGCTGGCCAATGCTGCTGCCCAGGCGCGCGTAATGGACATCGAATCTGCCCAGAAGACCGGCGCGATGATGCTGTTCGGCGAGAAGTACGGCGAGACCGTGCGCGTGCTCGACATTGGCTCCAGCCGTGAGCTCTGCGGTGGTACGCACGTCAAGGCGACCGGCGACATTGGCTTGTTCAAGGTGGTGGGCGAGAGCGGTGTGGCCGCTGGAGTGCGCCGTATCGAGGCAGTGACCGGTGCCAACGCGCTGCACTATTTGCAGGACCTGGAAGACACCGTGGGCGCAGCGGCTGCCACGCTCAAGGCCCCAGTGGCCGAGTTGGGCAACCGCTTGCACCAGATGGTCGACCAAGTCAAAGCGCTGGAAAAAGAAGTGGCAGCCCTCAAGGGCAAGCTGGCTTCCAGCCAGGGTGACGAACTGATGAACAGCGCGGTAGAGGTCAACGGCGTGAAAGTACTGGCGGCCAAACTGGAAGGCGCCGACGCCAAGACCCTGCGCGACACCATGGACAAGCTCAAGGACAAGCTCAAGACCGCCGTCATCGTGCTGGGCGCGGTGGATGGCGACAAGGTGCAGATCGCAGCGGGCGTGACCAACGACACCACGGGCAAGGTCAAAGCGGGCGAGCTGGCCAACTTTGTGGCGGGCCAGGTCGGTGGCAAGGGCGGCGGTAAGGCTGACATGGCCATGGCCGGTGGTACCGAGCCTGCCAAGCTGGCCGGCGCTCTGGCCAGCGTGCAGGCCTGGGTGACTGCCAAGCTGTAATTTGCTACTATTTTTGTAGCTGGTTGCGCTTATTCCACGGGGGCTAGAGGCCTATTTTGCTTGTAATCCCCGGATGAAACACTTTTTCCTCCTTTTGGCGCTTGTCTGTGCCATGGCCCTGCCTGCCATGGCTGCAGAGCCAGCTGCATCCCTGGGCTATGAAGTCAAGCCTTGGCCTGCGGGTCAGAAGGCACCCGAGCTGCGGGCCACCGCACTGGATGGCAAGGTCTGGGCGTTGAAAGACCTGCGCGGGCGGGCGGTGCTGGTCAACTTCTGGGCCAGCTGGTGCGAGCCCTGCCGTGCCGAAATGCCGTCGCTGCAGGCCCTGGCGCAACTCGAAGGGGAAGGCCGGCTGGTCGTTCTGGCGGTGAACCACAAGGAATCTGCCGCCACCATCGCGCGCTATGTGCAAACCACGCAACTCAGCCTGCCGGTGCTGCCCGATCCGCAGGGTGCGCTGGCACGCCAGTGGGGCATTTCGGTCTACCCATCGACGGTGCTGATGGGTGCCGATGGTCGGGTGCGCAGTGTGGTGCGCGGCGAGCTGGACTGGACGGGGGAGGCCGCGCGCAAGCTGATCGGCCCCCTGTTGCCCCCATCCCGCTAGGGCATTGCCGGGGCATTCAAGGGGTGCGGGGTACTACCCGGTGGTGTGTGTCTGCAGGCGTTCTGCCAGTGCCTGGATTTCGGCGCTCTGCTTGCCGGTTCCATCCGCCGTCAATTGCGCCTGAACGAGGCGGCGCAAGGTATCGATGTGGGGCGTCACCGTCCCAAAGAAACGTGCCTGGCCACGGACCGCAATCAGGATGGTCGGGAAATTCTCGACTTCAACCGGATCGACCAGATCGGCTTCGTCTTCAATATCGACCCACTCGAAGCGCGCCTGCGGATATTCGGTCTGCAACTGGGTAAACAGGGGCTGGTAGTCATCGCAGGTGCGGCACCACTGGGCGCACAGGCAGGCAACCAGCAGCCCGGGCTCGCGGGAGGATGGGGTGAATTCGGGTACCAGAGACATGCTCCAATGATCGCAGAAACGGCCGGGAAACTGTGCCATGGGCGACGGTCTCTTGATCTTCGTCACGGGGTAGGGGGCCGGAGGTTTTACACTCTAGGGTTTCCCCCGAGCCACCACCCGAACTATTGCAAGGCCCTTCATGAGTGCATTCCTGGAAGAAACCGTCACCGAAGTCCACCACTGGACCGATCGCCTATTCAGCTTCAAGACCACGCGGGACCAGGCCTTGCGCTTCTCCAACGGCCACTTCACCATGATCGGCCTGCGCGTGGACGGCAAGCCCCTGCTGCGCGCCTACAGCATCGTCAGCGCCAATTACGAAGACCATCTGGAGTTCCTGAGCATCAAGGTGCAGGACGGCCCGCTGACCTCGCGTCTGCAGCATATCCAGGTCGGAGACAAGATCATCGTCGGCAAAAAGCCCACCGGCACCCTGCTCATCGATTACCTGCTACCCGCCAAAAACCTCTACCTGATCGGCACCGGCACTGGCCTGGCCCCCTTCATGTGCCTTATCCGGGACCCGGCTACCTACGAGAAGTTCGAAAAAGTCATCCTGGTGCACGGTGTGCGCGAGGTGAAAGAACTGGCCTACACCGACTACATCCAGCATGAGCTGCCCAACCACGAGTTCCTGGGCGAGATGATTTCAGCACAGCTGCTGTACTACCCCACCGTGACGCGCGAACCCTTCCGCAACCAGGGCCGTGTCACCACGCTGCTGGAAACCAACAAGATTGCTGCCGATCTGGGCCTGCCCAATCTGGACCCGGCCAACGACCGCATCATGATCTGCGGCAGCCCGGCGCTGAACAAGGACATGCGCGAACTGTTGGATGCGCGCGGCTTTGTCGAAGGCAGCACCACCACACCGGGCGACTACGTCGTCGAACGCGCTTTCGTCGAACAATAAGCCAGCCAGAAGAAAACCATCCATGTCCCATTACGACCTCTACGCCATTGGCAATGCCCTGGTGGATTCCGAATACGAAGTGAGCGACGCACAGTTGCAGGCCATGGGCGTCGAAAAGCGCCACATGACGCTGATCGATGCCGAGCGCCGCGCCGCATTGCTGGCAGCAGTGCATGGCATGCACGCACGCCGCACCGGCGGTGGCTCCGCAGGCAACACCGTGGTGGCACTGGCGCAACTGGGTGGCAAGGGGTTTTACTCCTGCCGCGTGGCCGATGACGAGCTGGGCGCGTTTTACCGTGAAGACCTCGTGGCCAATGGCGTGGCGACCAACCTCACGCACACCAAGCCACCCGAGGGCCAGACCGGCATCTGCATGGTCATGGTCACGCCCGATGCCGAGCGCAGCATGAGCACGTTTCTGGGTGCTACGGCGGAACTGGATGCGTTGTCGCTGCATGCCAAGGACATTGCTCGCTCCAAGATCTACTACATGGAAGGCTACCTGGCCGCATCGCCCACGGGACTCGATGCCGCGCTGCAAGGGCGTGCCATCGCCAAGGAAGCGGGTGTGGCGCTGGCCGTCACGCTCAGCGACATGAGCATGATCAACTTCTGCCGACCCGGCCTTGATGCGATGGTGGGCGATGGGCTGGACTACCTGTTCTGCAATGAGGAAGAAGCGCAGACTTGGTGCGGCAGCCAGGATCTGGCCACCATCACCGCTACCGTGTCCAAACTGGCGCGCGTGGTCTGCCTGACCCGCAGTGCCAAGGGCTGTCTCGTGCTTGAAGGTGGCCAGCAGACCGAAGTGCCCGCAGCCCAGGTCAAGGCTGTCGATACCAACGGCGCCGGCGACATGTTTGCGGGCGCCTTCCTGTACGCCGTCACCCAGGGCCACAGCCATGCCCAGGCGGCCTGGCTGGGTAACCAGGCGGCGGGTCGTGTGGTGTCGCAGTACGGCAACCGCCTCAACGCTGCGGCCATGGCAGACATCCAGAAGGCCTTCACCCACTACCTGGGCTAGTCTGGCTCACGCCGGGCTGTCTGCGGCGGAAGCGGGCTTGCGGCCCGTGCGTCGCCGCCAGGCCTTTTCTGCCTCCACGGCGATGCCGACGGTGAGTGCCGCGGCCACACAGATGGCCAGCTCATCCAGGCTGAGCGGTTCGGTTTTGAAAATGGGGTTCAGTGCCGGCACATAGATCGTCGCCAGCTGCAGCATGACCGTCAGCGCCACAGCGCCCAGCAGTGGCTTGTTGCTCCCCAGGGGCATCTGCCAGAGAGATTCGCGCTCGGACCGAATCGCCAGGATGTGCACCATCTGGCTCAGCGTCAGCACGGTAAAGACCATGGTTTGCCAATGCGCGTGCCCGGTCGATAGCGCCCAGGCTTGCACCGCCAGGCACAGTCCGCCAATCAGGAGGCCAATGCCCAGAATGTGTTGCCACATGCCATTGGCAAACAGGCTTTCGGCCGGTGCCCGTGGTGGCCGCTGCATCACATCGCGTTCGGCGGGTTCGGCGGCCAGGGCCAACCCGGGCAGGCCGTCGGTCACCAGGTTGACCCACAGGATGTGGATCGGTTGCAGGGGGATGGGGAGCAACAGCATGGGTGCGAGGAACAGGGTCCAGATCTCGCCCGAATTGCCGGTCATCGCATAGCGCACAAACTTGCGGATGTTGTCGTAAATACGCCGACCTTCCCGCACCGCCGCCACGATGGTGGCGAAGTTGTCGTCCAGCAGCACCATGCTGGAGGCCTCTCGCGCGACATCGGTGCCGCCTTTGCCCATGGCCACACCAATGTCGGCCCGCTTCAGTGCAGGTGCGTCATTGACCCCATCGCCAGTCATGGCAACGGTGTGGCCACGTGCCTGCAGTGCTTCGACAATGCGGATTTTTTGTGCCGGATCCACCCGCGCATACACCCTGACCTGGTCAACCCGTGATTGCAGGGCGATATCGTTCAGTTCCGCCAGCTCCTGCCCGGTGAGCACTTCAGCCTGCGCGTCGGGGATGATCCCCAGGCGGAACGCAATGGCGCGTGCAGTAGCCGGATGGTCGCCCGTGATCATCACCGGGGTGATGCCTGCCGTGATGCATTCCTGCACTGCGCGTGCCGCCTCGGGGCGTGGCGGGTCGATCAGCGCAATCAGTCCCAGGAACTCCAGTCCGCGTTCCACGTCCACCAGGCTATTGGTGTCGGGTAGCACCCTGTGGTCGCGCCGCGCCAGGGCCAGTACCCGCAAGCCCTGCGCTGCCAGAGCCTGCGCCTGGCCCGCCAGGGCGGCGTGGTCTATCGGTTGGCGCCCGTGTGGCGTCCATTGGGCGTCGCAGCACGGCAGTACAGATTCCGGCGCCCCCTTGGTATAGGCGATATAGGCACCTCCATCGCGGTGGAAGGTGGTCATGCGCATGCGCCCGGAGTCAAAGGGTTGCTCCTGCACGCGGGGGGCGGCCTCTTCCAGTGCTGTTTTGTCCAGGTTGGCGCTCAGTGCGGCAAGTACCAGCGCGGTCTCGGTCGGGTCGCCTTGCCACTCGGTGCCTGTTCCCTGAGCTTGGCGGTGGGCGTCATTGCACAGCACTGCGGCGCGTAGCGCCTCGCGGTGTACCGGTCCGGGAAGGGTGTCTCCCGACACCCACGGTGTTCCTGCGGCGAGCAAAAGCTCGGCATGCATCCTGTTCTGGGTGAGGGTGCCGGTTTTGTCGGAACAGATGGTGGTGACCGAACCCAGTGTCTCGACCGATGGCAGCCGCCGTACCAGCGCATGGACCGCCACCATGCGCCGGGCGCCCAGCGCCAGCAGTACGGTGACGACTGCCGGCAGCGCTTCGGGAATGGCCGCCACGGCCAGGCTGATAGCTGTCAGTGCCATCAGCAACGGGGCTTCCCCACGCACAATGCCGACCAGAAAAATAATCGCACAGATGCCAATCACCGCCATTGCCAGGCGCTTGCCGAATGCGGCAAGACGGCGCTGCAGTGGCGTGGTGCGGTCTTCGCCGTCGAGCAGTTGGGCCACCTTGCCCAACTCGGTATCCATGCCGACTGCCACGACCAGACCGCGCGCACGGCCCTGCGTGGCGGTGGTTCCCTTGAACGCCATATTGATTCTGTCGCCCAGAGCGCTTTCGGCGGCGTCTGGCAGTGCCGCGGTGCTCTTGGCCACACTCAAGGATTCGCCCGTCAGGGCAGACTCGTCGACCTGCAACTGTGCAATTTCAATCAGGCGCAAATCTGCAGGAACATGGTTTCCCGCTTCCAGCAGGACAATGTCACCGGGCACCAGGGTGCGTGCGGGTACGGTCTGAACCTGGCCACCACGCAACACCGTGGCCTGTGCCGCCGTCATGGCCTGAAGCGCCGCCATGGCGCGGTCTGCGCGCCAGGTCTGGAGGAAGCCCATCAGCCCGTTGAGCACCACGATTACCAGAATCGCCACAGTATCCACCAGGTCACCGATCACGCCGGAAATGACGGCTGCAGCCAGCAGCACCAGCACCATGAAATCCTTGAACTGGTCCAGCAGCAAAACCAGGAGGCCGCGCTTCCTGCTGGCCTGCAGCTCGTTGGCGCCATTGCGCTCGCTGCGCAGCAGTGCCTCCGCTTCGTGCAGCCCCAGCGCCGGGTCGACCAGGTGCTCCTTTGCCAGGTCCTGCACCTCACGTTGATGCCAAGCGTGGTTCTCAGGGGGGCTGCTCTGCATCGGCCTAATGTAGCGCAAGGGCTTGGGCTGATAATGGCCAATGACCGACGCCTCCCCACCCCACAAGCGCCGTGTGCGCTACTCCGGCACCCATCCGCGTCAATTTGCAGAGAAATACAAGGAACTTGACCCCGCACGCCATGCGGAGGAAGTCGACAAGGTCATGCAGCGCGGCCAGACCCCCGCTGGCATGCACCGCTCCATCTGCGTGGACGAAATTCTGGCCATTCTCAATCCCCAGCCGGGGGAAACCGGCTTGGATGCCACGCTGGGGTTCGGTGGCCATACCCAGACCCTGGTGCCGCGTGTGCTGCCCGGTGGCCACATGTTTGGCATGGATGTGGACCCGATTGAATTGCCCCGCACCACGACACGCCTGCGCGCGCTGGGCTTTGATGAGGCTGCGCTGAGCACGCACCGCCGCAACTTCAGCGAAATGGCCAGCCTGCTGCCGCAAGCCGGTGGGGGCTTTGACTTCGTGCTGGCCGACCTGGGGGTGTCATCGATGCAGATTGACAATCCGGCGCGGGGTTTCAGTTTTCGTGCGGACGGTCCGCTGGACCTGCGCCTGGACCCCACGGCGGGTCAATCGGCCAGCGAACTGTTGCAGACCGTCACCCGCCAGCACCTGCGCGATCTGCTTATCGACCACTCGGATGAGCCCTTTGCCATTCCGCTGGCGGCCGCTTTGCAGGGCCAATATGTTGAAACCACCACGCAACTGGCCGAACTGGTGCGCGCCTCCATGCAGGGCGCGCTCAAAGCGAGCATGCCGCAGGAGGAGCGTCTGGTGGAAACCAAAAAAGCGCTGCAACGCACTTTTCAGGCACTGCGCATCGAAGTCAACAATGAGTTCGGGGTGCTCGATACGCTGCTGGCGGCCCTGCCGGCCTGCCTCAAGCCCGGAGGGCGCGTGGCGATCCTGAGCTTTCATTCGGGTGAAGACCGCCGTGTAAAGAAAGCCTTCCAGACTGGCCAGCGCGACGGGACCTACTCCAGTGTGGCCCCCGACCCCATCCGCGCTTCCATGGAAGAGCGCCGTGCCAACTCCCGGTCCACCTCTGCCAAGCTGCGCTGGGCCGTCAGGGCCGGCGGGCCACTACTGGCAGCTTAGCCGGCCAGGCCCACGTAGACGTTCTGCACGTCGTCGTTGGCATCAATGGCTGCGAGGAAGGCTTCCACTTCTTCCATTTGCTCGGCGCTCAGCGTGCTGGGGTCGATGGGGTTCTTGGGCTTGTAGCCCAGTTTGGCTGACAGCACGGTAAACCCCTGCGCAGGCAGGGCACGGCTGACCAGGTCGAGGTCGGCCGGGTCGGTCAGGAACATGGTGACCCCGTTTTCGTCGGTAGGCTCCAGGTCCTGTGCACCGGCTTCGATGGCGGCCATTTTCGGGTCGGCTCCGGTGGTGGCTGGTTCGGCTTCAATCATGCCCAGATGGTCGAAATCCCAGGCCACGGAACCGGATGTTCCCAGCTGGCCCTTGCGGAACAGCACCCGCATTTCGGGCGCGGTGCGGTTGACGTTGTCGGTCAGGCATTCGACCATGACCGCCACGCGGTGCGGTGCATAGCCTTCGTACATCGCCACTTCGTAATTCACCGCCTCACCCGTGAGGCCGGCGCCTTTCTTGATGGCGCGGTCCAGTGTGTCCTTGGGCATGGAGGCTTTGCGGGCCTGTTCCACGGCCAGGCGCAGCCGGGCGTTGCCGGCAGGGTCTGCGCCGCTACGGGCCGCCACCATGATTTCCTTGACCAGTTTGGTAAACAGCTTGCCCCTGGCGTTGGCTACCAGTTCCTTACCTTTTGCTTTCCACTGCGCGCCCATGTCTGAGTTTCCTTCAAGTTGCGGCGCCCATCGGACGCCAAAGTCTGGCAGGTTTATACACCTACTGTCAGTTGTTTCTTTGATCCAGTCGGTATGCAGGCAATCCCGACAGCATCCTGCGTCCATAAGCGGTCTGTACCAGCCGCTTGTCGTAGCAAATGACACGCGCATGGTCGTCTTCGGTGCGAATCGCCCGTCCGGTCCATTGCAGCAGCTTCACGCCGGTGGCCGGGATGACGAGTTCGTTGAACGGATCGCGCCCCACACGCTTGAGCCACTCGGCCCGCGCTTCGTCCACCGGGTCACTGGGCGGGGCAAAGGGCAGCTTGGCAATGAACACGGTTTCGCACAAGGCGCCCGGCAGGTCCAGCCCTTCGCCGAACGACTGCAGGCCAAACAGTACCGATGGCATGCCGCTCTCCACCCGCGCGGCGTGGGCCGCCAGCAGGCGTGTGCGGGACTGGGTGCCCTGCACCAGCACCATGTCCAGCAGGTGGCCGGGCAGGGCCTCGGTGGCGGCACGCATCTGGGCGCGCGAGGTGAACAGCACCAGCGCGCCGCGCTGGACCTGCTCAATGTCGTTCATGAGTGCCCGCACCATCTCGGCGGTATAGGCGTCTGCATTCTTGGGGTCGGCCTGCGTGATCACTACGGTCATGCTGCCCTGGCGGGCATAGTCGAAGGGGCTGTCCACTTCCAGTGCGGTGACATGGGGGTTGTTCGACAGGCCCGCTTCTTTCAGGAAATAGTCAAAGCTGCCACAGCTGGTGAGCGAGGCACTGGTGACGATGGCGCCGCGCACCTGGCTCCACAGGAACTGGCGCAGCAGGTCGCCCGGCACGATGGGGCAGGCGTATGCGGTCACCGTGAGGAAACCGCTCTCGCTCTCCACCTTCAGCCACTTGGCCAGAGGCTGCTCTCCGTGCTCCAGCAGCAATTGCGATGTGGAGACCAGGCTGGCCAGGCGCGGCGCCAGACCGCCAAGCTGCGCGTACAACTGCGCGCACAGCACGGCCTGGGATGGATCGTCCTTGGCCACGGCTTTGACATCCACTCCCAGCGCTTCCAGAACTTTGGACAGGCCCGAGGTCTGTGCGTGGATCTGCGTCACCGGTTCCAGCAGCGGCTCAGGCAGGACGCCGTGGGCGAACCGCACGGTGCCGTCGTTGCCCTCGCCGCGCGCGTTTTTACCGGTTTGTGCCCACACCAGGTCCATGGCCATGCGCGCCAGACTGGTTAGCGCAGCCTTGAGCTGGCTGGCAACGGTCTGCACGTCCTCACCGGTGTGCAGCGCCAGTTTTCCGGCCACCTCGTTCATGGTCTTGGGCAACTTGTCCAGCCAGCGCAGGTTGGACAGGTCCATGCTGCTGCCAAACTGGTCCAGTGCCACGGCGGGCAGGTGGTGGCCTTCGTCAAACACGACCAGGCAGTTGTCCAGGTCGGGCAGGGTTTTCATGCCCAGCGAGGCCAGCACCAGGTCGTGGTTGGCCACAATCACGTTGGCCTCGGCCAGTTGGGTGCGCGCGTTGTAGTAGCTGCAGTCCTTGTAGCGCGGGCAATGGCGTGCGGTGCAGGTGTGGCGCTCGGCCGCCACCGCAGACCAGTCGCGCGGGTCAGGCTGGTCAGCCAGTGTGTCGCGGTCACCATCCCAGCTGGCCACGGCCAGCTTGTGCGCCATGCTCTCGTAAAGCGACTGGCGGCGTTCTTCGATGGCTTCCTGGGACAGGGCCGAACCCTTGGGTTGCGGCAGGTCTTCGTCGAACATGTCGTCTTCTGCGCTGCCCACGCCAACCAGACGCTCCAGTTTGAGCTTGCACACATAGCGGCCGCGGCCCTTGGCCAGGGCGTAGGCAAACGGGGTGCCCATGCTCTGGGCCAGTGCCGGCAGGTCCTTGGTCATCAACTGCTCCTGCAGCGCAACCGTGGCGGTGGAAATGAGCACCCGGGTTTTGCGCTCCAGGGCCAGTGCAATGGCGGTACTGGCATAGGCAGCACTTTTGCCCACGCCGGTGCCGGCCTGGATCACGGCGATGGCCTTGGTGGGCGTGGGGTGCTCCCCCAGGTCGGCGCGAGCCAGTGTGTTGGCCACGCACTCTGCCATGGCGTGCTGGCCCGGGCGGGCGCGAAAGCCGGTGGTGGAGTTGACCACGGCGTCGAACGCGGCCAGCGCATGGCGGGCATGGGTTGGGGCGGCCAGTGCGGCTGCGGCGGGATTTTCTGAAGTCAAACCGGGGAGGGAGATTGCGGGAGGGGAGGCGGTGAATATACCGCGTGTCCTCCCGCGAGAGGGATAATGGCGGCCTGCGCTACCTCGGGGTACCTGTGTTACGCCGTACGCGCATTTTTTAACCCTACCGGAGTTCTTTGAATGACCACCGTTCACACTGGCGTGCAGGCTGCTGCATGCGCCGATTCGCGCCGCACTTTCTTGAAGAATACGGCTGCAGCCCTCGCTACTGTTGCGTACCCTGCTATCAATTTTGCACAAACCACGGCACCCGCCGAACGCAGGTTTGCCCCGCTGCCGGGCAACTGGCGCACCTTTGAAGTCACCACCCGGGTCGATATCGCCAAGCCCCAGGGCAGTACCCGTGTCTGGCTGCCGGTTCCTTCCGTCAACAGCGACTGGCAGAAATCGCTGGAAAGCAGCTATGCCAGCAATGGCAAGGCCCGCCTGGAAGACGATGACACCTACGGCGCCCGGATGTTGTACGTGGAATTTGCCGAAGGTGAGGCCCAGCCGTATGTGGAGCTGACCAGCCGCATCCAGACGCAGAACCGTGCCCAGGACTGGACCCGCCAGATGGCCACTTCGGAGAGCGCTGCCGACCTGAAGTACTGGACCCAGCCCACCAGCCTGCTTCCCACCGACGGTATCGTGCGCAAGACCGCGCAGGAGGCCACACGGGGTGCTAGCACCGACGCGGAGAAGGCGCGCAAGCTCTACGACTGGATTGTGGACAACACCTTCCGCGACCCCAAGGTGCGTGGCTGTGGTGAGGGTGACATCAAGACCATGCTCGAAACTGGCAACCTGGGCGGCAAGTGTGCTGACCTCAATGCGCTGTTTGTGGGCCTGTGCCGCTCGGTGGGCATTCCGGCACGCGACGTGTACGGTTTGCGTGTGGCCCCCAGTGCCTTTGGCTACCGCGAACTCGGTGGCAACTCTGCCAGCCTCAAAGGCGCGCAGCACTGCCGTGCCGAGGTTTTCCTCAAGGGGTACGGTTGGGTGGGGATGGACCCGGCCGATGTAGCCAAGGTCATGCGCCAGGAAACGCCGGAGTGGATCAAGTCACCCCAGAGCGCGCTGGTGGCACCGGTGTACAAGAACCTGTTTGGCGGCTGGGAGGGTAACTGGATGGCCTACAACGTGGCCCACGATGTGGCCCTGCCGCATTCGGCCGGCCCGCGCCTGGGATTCTTCATGTACCCGGCTGCCGAAACGGCCGCCGGACGGCTGGACTCCTACGCGCCGGACGCCTTCAAGTACCAGATCAGCGCTAGGGAAATCACTGCCTGAGCCTTCCCGCGATAGACGGCCTTGTCGTCTATCATGAAGGCAATGACGTTTCAACGCCTTGCCAACAGCATCGTCACCCGGCTCATCCTGCCGGGTTTCCTTCTTTTGGGCATTGCACTGCCAGGGGTATCGGCCGGGCAAGTAGCCCACCGCTGGATATCGGTGCCCCGCATTTCCGGGCATCTGGGCCCTGCGGATCTGGGCGTGGTCATCAACACGGCAGACCCGTATTCCGTAGAAGTCGGTGAATACTATGTGCGCAAGCGTGGCATTCCGCCAGAGCAGGTGTTGCGGGTAGAACTGCCGGTGCGCAATGCGCTCAGTGTGGCGGAGTTCGGGGCCTTGTATGCCCAGATTCGCGATTCCATGGGGCCCCAGGTGCAGGCCCTGGCGCTGGTCTGGACCCAGCCATTTGCCGTGGGCTGCAACTCGATCACGTCGGCCATTACGCTGGGGCTGGAGCCCGAGGCCTGCCGCAATGGCTGTGCGGTGAGCAGGCCTTCGCGCTATTTCAATGCGCCCACGGCGCGGCCGTTCACCGATCTGGGGCTGCGCCCGTCCATGCTGCTGGCTTCCCGCTCGGTGGAGAGTGCCAGGGCGCTGATTGACCGTGGCGTGGCGTCGGATGGTACGCTGGGCAAGCTCGGCGGCCCGGCCGCCAACGCGGTCTTTGTCACCACCCGGGATACCGCACGCAGTGTGCGATCGCCCCTGTTTCCACCGGCCGGCCGGGTGAGCAAGCTCGGTGTGCAGGTGGTACTGCGGCAGCAAGGGGATTCCACGCCGCTGCGACGGGTGATCCTGTACCAGACGGGCGTGTCGCGAGAGGCCGCCATAGACAGCCAGCAGTGGCTACCGGGTGCTCTGGCCGACCATCTCACTTCGTATGGTGGGCAACTGACGAACGTGCAGGGCCAGATGAGTGTGCTGGAGTGGCTGGAGTCCGGTGCCACCGCCAGCTACGGGACTGTGAGCGAACCGTGTAACCACCTGCAGAAATTTCCGCATCCCCAGGTCCTGCTGCTGAACTATGTGCAGGGCGCAACGGCGCTGGAGGCCTACTGGCGCAGCGTGGCCTGGCCCGCGCAGGGCGTATTTGTGGGTGAGCCACTGGCTGCACCGTTCCATCCATTGAATCCACCGTGAGCACAACGATGACGCTTGCCAACGACGGTCTCCAGAGGACCTCCCCGCAACCCCAGGGCATTCTGATCCGCCAGCTGGCGTGTGCAGACGGGCAGGAGGCCACGCGGGCCGTGCTGGAAGCACTGGATGCACAGGACCTGATGGCCTGTGTTGAAGCGCAATGGTCTGCAGGTGCAGGGGGTGGTGGTGCATTCAACCTGTGGCTGCGTCCGGCCCAAGCCGCGCAATGGGCTCCTGGGCTGGATACGCTGGATCTCGCCAGCACCTTGCAGCTCGACACCGAGGCCAGCGAAAAGGACCTGCTGCGGGAAATCTGTGTCGCCATGCTCATGGGGCCGGTGGCGTTTGAGTTCCCCAGCCTGGAGGAGCTGGTGTCTGCCGTGCGCATTCGCCGCAATATCGTGCAAGCCGCGCGCAAGACCACGCTGGCATTTCACACCAGCGAGGCCGAACGACCGGAAGACTGCTGGACCTACGACGAAGACCGCGGCTTTGTCATCAAGCCAGGAGCCTCGCTGATCGACGCGATGACCAAGGCCACGCAACCGGAAGTGTCCGGGGCGCTGTATTCGTTTTCCTGCTACCGCGCCACTGAGTACGTCATCGTATTGGGGATTGCCCAGGAGCTCGTGCAATGCAACCCCCCGCTGTACCAGCAGTTGCAGACGCTGTGGGAACAGCGCCCGATCCGGTCTGGCGAATTTCACGATGTATTCCTGCGTGAGCAGGGTTCGATGGAAGAGCCGCTGCCGCCACGCTACTACGTGCCGGGCGACCGCACCTGGTTTCGCAATCCCGATGGCGTGTCGGCCGAAGCCTCGGGTTTTGAGGGCTCGTGGGTGATGTACATGGGCGGCGGCTTGTTTACCAACTTCTGGAAACGCGACCAGCCCTATACCCTGGAGCAGAAGTGCCTGGAAATCTACCACTGGCGCCATGGCCTCTACTTCGACGCCGAAGGCGAGGAGCGCATCGACGAGGACAAAGTGGCGGTGCTGGTGCAGGAGACGCTGCGCAACCCTGCCGAGCTTGCCCGCATCCGCGCACTGACCGAACGCTACCGCGAGGCACGCGGCATTTACACCGACGCCGGTGGCTGTATCGACACCACGCGGGAGTTTGCACGCTGGGTGCGTCCGGGCACGGCGGACATGGTGCTTCCCTTGCCATGACGGGTGGGGTGGTGGGGCGCAATCTGCGCATTGACTTTCTCAAGCTGCTGTGTGCCCAGTGCATTGTGTTGCACCACTTCTCGGTCTACGGGCCGGTCGGGGATGCGCTGGCGGC
>CAUJJV010000128.1 GCA_963205375.1 Pseudomonadota bacterium | reverse complement strand
CTGGAAATCCACAACCTGGGCCACGCGGTGGAGCAACTGGACGCCGACATTGTGTGCCTGCAGGAGGTGCGCAAGGTCCACCACCGGGAGGCGGAGTACTTCACCCGCTGGCCAGACATGCCGCAGGCTGACTTTCTGGCTCCAGAGGGTTATGAGGCGGTGTATCGCACCAACGCATTTACCAAACACGGTGAACATGGCAACGCCATGCTGTCGCGCTGGCCGGTGGTGGCGCACCAGCACGAGGACATGTCGGACCACCGGTTTGAACAGCGTGGCCTGTTGCACTCCGAAGTGACAGTGCACGGGCAATCGATTCATGTGGTCGTGGTGCACCTCGGGCTGATACGCTCTAGCCGGGTGCGCCAGTTGGCGCAATTGCAGCAGTTCATCGCACGGGAGGTGCCTGCAGGTGCCCCGGTGGTGGTGGCGGGTGATTTCAATGAGTGGGGTACGCTGGTACGCCGCACGCTGGGCAGTATCGGGCTGGTTGCACTGGAGAAAGACCGCATGGCAACCTTTCCATCGCGCATGCCCCTGGTGCAGCTCGATCACATCTACGCCCGAGGGTTGATCCCTGTAGGGTTGGAGGTTCCGCATGGCCGCATCTGGTGGCGTATGTCCGACCATCTTCCGCTGATTGCCGAATTCAGACTGCCATGAAGGGACAGCGCATGCGTGCCGGCCACGAGGTGCAGTTGCTCGAAGGCGGCACCGAGTATTTCCCGGCCCTGGTGGCTGCGATTGAACAGGCCAGTCTGGAAGTGCGGATGGAGACCTATATCTTCCATTTCGCAGCTGCAGGTGAGCAGGTGGCGCAGGCGCTGGTACGCGCGGCCAGCCGGGGCGTGGCCGTATTTCTGGTCATGGACGGGATTGGTACGCCACGCGTGCCACCCGAGTGGGCGCAGCGGTTCAATCAGGCCGGTGTGCAATGGCACCAGTTCTCGCCGTTGGGCCGGCTGGGATTGCTGATTCCCGGACGCTGGCGGCGCATGCACCGCAAGCTGTGTGTGGTGGACGGCAATGTGGCATTTTGCGGCGGCATCAACATCCTTGACGACTACATCGATCCCAATTACGGACAGCTGGAGTCGGCCCGACTGGACTATGCCGTGCGCGTGTCGGGGCCGCTGGTGGCCGATGCCCAGGCGGCGCTGGTGCAGTTCTGGGTGCGTTTGCAGGTCACACGCCAGTTGGAGAGGCTCCAGTTCCGCAGGGCACGGGCTGCGCTGGACATGACGCCGGTGGCCGTACCGGTGCGGGTTCCTGACGGTGTGGCGACGTATGGGGCGGTATTCGAACATGCGGCGGCCAGTCTGGTATTGCGTGACAACGTGCTCAACCGCACCCGCATCGAGTGGGCCTACCGCAAGGCCATTGCCTCGGCGCACCATGAGGTACTGATTGCCAATGCGTACTTTCTTCCGGGAACGCAGTTGCGCCGTGCGTTGATGGACGCCGCGCGCAGGGGTGTGCGGGTGCGCCTGGTGCTGCAGGGGCGGTATGAGTATTTCCTGCAGTTCCATGCGGCGCGCCAGCTTTATGGCGAACTGCTGGCTGCGGGGGTGGAAATCCATGAGTACCAGGCGGGTTTTCTGCACGCCAAGGTAGCCGTGGTGGACGGCCGTTGGGCGACAGTGGGATCCTCCAACCTGGACCCATTGAGCCTGCAACTGGCCCGCGAGGCGAATGTAGTGGTGGAAAACCGGGCCTTCGCCCACGCACTGCAGACGCGTCTGGAGCAGGTGATGGTCCGCAGTGGCCGCAAGATGGACCCACAGGCCCATGCAGAGCGCCCCCTGAAACAGCGTATTCTGGGAGGGTTTGCGGTGGGTCTGGTGCGGTTGATGTTGTTTCTGACAGGGAGGCGCTATTAATTTGATAGCTGTCTGCGCAATGGTGGCGGGGGCTACACGCTAAAAACCCTACTCAGCAAAGGCTGGTAACATTCTTCACTTGTTAATGAAGCCCCAGAGCACCATGAACCCTTCTGACGTCGACGAGGGAACGCCCGTTTCCGTGAAAATCCGGGAGCGCCTGACTGCAGCGCGCAAACGCTTCCACGCCAACGACAATATTTCCGACTTCATCGAACCTGGCGAGCTGGAGAAGCTGCTCGACGAGGTTGAGGGAAAGATGAAGCATGTGCTCGACAGCATGGTCATCGACACCGAAAACGACCACAACACCGGTGACACCGCGCGTCGCGTGGCCAAGATGTATGTCAACGAGGTGTTCCGGGGTCGTTACGTCAAGGCGCCGCCGCTGACCGAATTTCCCAATGTGGGCCACCTCAACGAATTGATGATCGTGGGCCCCATCACCGTGCGCAGTGCCTGCAGCCACCATTTTTGCCCGGTGATTGGCCAGGTGTGGATCGGGATCATGCCCAACGAGCACACCAATGTCATTGGGCTCTCCAAATACGCACGTCTGGCGGAGTGGATCATGGGCCGCCCGCAGATCCAGGAAGAAGCGGTTGTGCAACTGGCTGACATGATTCAGGAGCGGACCCAGCCCGATGGTCTGGCCATCGTCATGGAAGCCAGCCATTTCTGCATGTCCTGGCGCGGCGTGAAGGACATGGACAGCAAGATGATCAATTCGGTCATGCGCGGCGTGTTCCTCAAGGACCCCAACCTGCGCCGGGAATTCCTGTCGCTGATCCCCAAGAAAACCAATTCCTGACTCCCCAATTTCCCACGAAAGGTCTGCCATGCTTGTACGTCTGCTCTATGCCAGCCGCGCCGTAGACTGCAGTGACGCAGCTATCGACGCCATTCTGAGCCAGTCCCGCCAGTCGAATCCGACCTGCGGCATCACCGGCATCCTCTGCTACGGCGGTGGTATTTTTTTGCAGGCTATCGAGGGCGGGCGCATGGCTGTCAGCGAACTGTACGGACATATCCAGCGTGACAAGCGCCACAAGGACGTGGTGCTGTTGCACTACGAAGAAATCTCTGAACGCCGCTTTGGCGGCTGGACCATGGGCCAGGTCAATACCTCGCGCATCAATACCAGCATCCTTCTGAAGTATGCCGAGAAGCCCGAACTGGACCCGTATGCCGTGTCTGGCAGGGTCTCTCTGGCCCTGCTCGAAGAGTTGATGGCCACCGCGTCCATCATCGGCCGCGCCTGATCCGGGCGTAGCGCATTGCAACCGCTGGTAGGCTGCGATTTTTCCAGCGCGCCTTCCAGGCGCAAACAGATTGCACTGGCCTGGGGGCTGCTGGAGCAAGGCCGGGTCCGTGTCACCGAGATCCAGCGGCTGGATTCGCTGGACGCATTCAGTGCCTGGTTGCATGAGCCGCGTGCCTGGGTAGGTGGGTTTGACCTGCCTTTTGGCCTGCCACGCGAACTGGTGGAGACCCTGGGCTGGCCCCTTGCTTGGGAGCCTTGCATGCGCCACTATGCATCGCTGGACAGGGCGCAGATACGCGACTGTTTTGCCGCGTTTTGTGCTGCGCGTCCCGCTGGTCGCAAATTCGCCCATCGGGCGACTGATATTCCTGCCGGCTCCAGTCCCTCGATGAAATGGGTCAATCCGCCGGTGGCTTACATGCTGCATGCGGGCGTGCCACGCTTGCTGGAGGCGGGGGTGTATTTGCCAGGCTTGCAGCCGGCAGTTCAGGCAATGGAAACAACGCCTGAGCGCGCCGCGAAAGTCGCTCTGGAAGCCTATCCCGGACTGTTGGCGCGCGAAATCCTCGGGCACCGCAGCTACAAGACGGATGACCGGGCCCGACAAAGTGATGAACGACTCATCGCGCGCAAGGACCTGGTGACGGCACTGGAGCTGGGGCAAACGCGGCTGCAGCTTCGGCTCAAGCTGACGCACGCACAGCGCGATGCGATCATCGAAGATGGTTCTGGCGATGCGCTGGATGCGGTGCTATGCCTGATGCAGGCTGCCTGGGCCTGGCAGCAACACTGCCAGGGTGCTCCGCTCTATGGTCTGCCTGCCGATATGGATCCGCTGGAGGGTTGGATTGTGACGGCCTGAGCCTGTGCAACTTAGCGCGGCAACAGCGCTTCCTGCAGCTTGATGGCTACCTGGGTCACGGCCATGGCCGCCGGGCATCCGGGCATGGATTGCATCAGCAGCTGCCGGCGCATGATGGCCTGGCGCACCGAGGGATCGGCTGGAATGTCGCCCATGTGGATCAGCCGTACCGGTTTGCCGGGCTCACTGACCACAAAGCGGTCCAGCACCTGCTGCAGTTGCATGGTGATGGCGCGGCCGTCGCCCAGGCGCGCTGTCTGGTTGATGACCATGCGCACGTTTTGCCGCTTCTGCTGGTTGACCAGGACTTTGATCGTGGCATAGGCGTCCGTCAGCGAAGTGGGCTCGGGGGTTGCCACCACGATCACCTCGGATGCCAGGGACACCGAGAACAAAACGACATCCGAAATGCCGGCACCCGTGTCCAGAATCACGATGTCGTAGTGGGGCACCAGGCTGTTCATGATGTGCAGGAAGTCGCCGCGCACTTCGGGCGTCAGGCGGGAATACTCCACCATGCCGGAGCCTGCCAGCAGCACCGAGAATCCGCCGGGGGCCTTGATGACGGCTTCTTCGAGTTTGGCCTTGCCGGTAAACACATCGTGCAGCGTAATCTTGGGATACAGGTTCAGCACCACATCCAGATTGGCCAGGCCCAGGTCGGCATCCAGCACCAGCACCCGCAGCCCACGCTTGGCCAACGACGCTGCCATGTTGGCAGAGAAAAACGTTTTACCGACGCCACCCTTGCCGCTGGTCACGGCCACCACCTTGCCCAGAGGCATCAGTGGAACTGAAGGGGGCTCAGTACCGGGTTGGGGGGATTTCAGCTCGTCCGACATCAATTAACCCTTTGCGCACTGCCATTGGCATTGCTGGTTGGCGTATCGCCAGAAACACTCTCGATCCAGGCGGGATCGCCCAGCGCGAGATGACCGAACAGCATGTTCTTTTCCTCGGCGCTGACATAAATTTCTTGTGGCTGGTCCAGCGAGACGCGGTTGCGCCCGCCGGTCTTGGAGTTGTAGAGCTGCGTATCCGCCCGCTCGGTCCACAGTGCCGTGGTGGAGCGCACCCACTCGGGCGCATAGGCTCCGCCGATACTGATGGTGATACCGATCTGGATCCCGGGCGCAATCTGGATGGTCAGCTTTTCGATAGCCTGGCGGATGCGCTCTGCCACGGTTTCACCGTAGTGCGAATGGCAGTTGGGCAGAATGGCCGCAAACTCCTCACCTCCGTAGCGTGCGACGGTATCCATAGGGCGTACGCACTTGGACAGTGTGCGCCCCACCGCCTGCAGGACCAGGTCACCGGCATGGTGACCGTAGGTGTCGTTCACGTTCTTGAAATGGTCGACATCGAGCATCAGCAACAGTGCGGGGTCACCCGAGCGCGCCACGATGTCGATCGTGCGCTCCATGACGTTGCGGAAGTGGCGCCGGTTGGACAGACCGGTCAGCGGGTCCTTGAGCGACAGTTCGCACAGGCCATCTATAACGCCCTGCAAGTAGGCGGCGGACTGTTCGCGAGGGGGCAGGGCCTCAACCATCTCCGGGCCCAGCAGGGCACGTGCATCATCCAATCGCAGTTGCTGCAATTCGACCAGAGATGCGGGTGTTGTGGCTGCCACGTTGGATGTTGCTTGGGATTGCGTTCGGCGAAAGTCTAACAGGAAGCCGTGCCTATAGGCGCGCAATGCATTCCAGTGCTTCTGCATCGGTGCGGTAAAGCTGCAACAGCGGATGCGGTGTGAGCAGACCCGAGCGCCGCAGCACGGTTTCCACCGGGAGTTTGATGCCGCTGATGTGCAGTGCGATGCCGCGTTCCTGCAGATTGGCAGACAGTGCAGCAAAAACTTCTACGCCACTGGCATCAATACGGTTGATGGGGTGTGCGAACAGGCAGACGTGGCGCGTGTCGGGGTGTGCGCTGAGGAAGTCGGCAATATTGCGCTCAAAACTGCTGGACGCAGCGAAGTCCAGTTCCGCATCCATGCGCAGGGCATACATGTGCGGTGCCAGCGGTGCCAGCTTCCACAAATGCCGGTCGCGCAGACTGCCATCCGGATGCAGCCCCACTTCGATGATGCGCGGGTGCAGGCGCAGGTAGAGGAAGTCGATCAGGCCCAGCATGACGCCTGCCAGAACGCCCCAGTAAATGCGGGGAGCGGTTGCCAGCGTGAGCGCAAAGGTGGCAAAACTTGTCAGGGACTCGGTGCGTGAAATTCGCCACAGGCGCGCGAAATTCATGGGCTGAATCAGACCCGAGACGGCAACGATCACGATGGCAGCCAGCACCGACATCGGGATGAAGTGCAGGGCGGGCATCAGAAACAGCAGGGCGAGCAGCACGAAACCGGTGGAGATCAGTGCCGACCAGCCGGTCCGGGCACCTGCAACCATATTGATGGCCGAGCGGGAAAAAGAGGTGCTGGTGGCGAAGCTGCCGCTGCAGGCGGACGCAATTTTTGCAAGACCCTGTGCGACCAGATCCTGGTTGTCATTCCACAGACTGCCATCCTGCTGGCTCTGCACCTTGGCACTGGACGCCACTTCCAGAAAGCTCACCAGTGCAATCACCATGGACGGAACAATCAGCTGGCTCAAGACCGACCAGGGCAGCAGGGGGGGGAAATACAGGTCTGGCAGACCGACAGGGAGCGCGCCCACCACCGCACCTCCGGCCTTCTCAAATCCGGTGGCGTAACTGACCACACCTGACACAGCCACGACCCCGAGTACCGTGGGCCAGCGTGGGAAATAGCGTTTGGCCAGCCAGAGCAAGAGTACGGTTCCCAGACCAAATGCCAAAGCACCGAGGTGGAAGTGGGGTTGCTCCAGCACGGAGGAGAGCGGCCCCTGCATGCCCAGCAAAGCAGGAAGTTGCGAGCCGATGATGAGAACCCCGGCGGCCTGTGTGAACCCCGCGAGTACTGGCGCACTGATCATGTTGACCAGCCACCCGGCACGCAACAGGCCCAGCACCAGTTGAATGGCACCGGAAAACAGTGCCAGCCACACGGCCAGTGCGACCCATTCGGCACTGGCGGGTTGTGCCATGCCCTGGAGTGACGCTGCTATCAGCAGACAGGTCAGTGCGGTGGGGCCCACCGACAACCGGCTGGTACCTCCCCACAGGCTGGAGATGAGTGCCGGAAGCAGGGATGCATACAGGCCACTCACCAGGGGCATGCCAGCCAGCGCCGCATAGGCGACCGCCTGCGGTATCAGGAGAATGGCGACGGTGAAGGCCGCAAGGGTCTCTCCGCGCAGTAGCGTGAGGTCCGGTCTGGGCCAGGCAAGAAAAGGAAACCAGCGGGTCCAGACAGTGGATCTCACGGTTGCTTGGTGCCAATATGACTGGAACAGACCGGGCAGTTGGTGTTGCGTGGTATGCGCACTTCGTTCCATTCCATGGCGCGTCCATCGAGCATCAGCAGGCGCCCGGCCAGGGACTGGCCCACGCCGGCCAGCAGCTTGAGGGCTTCCGCCGCCTGCATGGAACCAATGATGCCCACCAGCGGCGCAAAGACGCCCATGGTCGCGCAACGTGCTTCCTCGAACGTCACGTCGGGCGGGAATGCGCACGCGTAGCAGGGCGAAGCCGCGTTACGTGGGTCGTAGACGCTGATCTGTCCATCGAACTGGATGGCTGCACCGGATACCAGTGGCACGCCATGGCGCACGCAGGCTGCGTTGACCGCCTGGCGGGTGGTGAAGTTGTCGCAGCAGTCCAGCACCACGTCGGCCTGGGGCACCAGCGTATCCAGCAGAGCCGCATCGGCACGCTCCTGCAGGGCCGTGACCTGGACGCGGTCGTTGAGGGCATGGACGGTGCGACTGGCGGATTGCACCTTGGGTTGCCCCACGCTGTCGCTGTGGTGCGCGATCTGGCGCTGCAGGTTGGTGAGGTCCACGGTGTCGTGGTCCACCAGCGTGAGGTGTCCTACGCCGGCCACCGCCAGGTACATGGCCACCGGGGAGCCCAACCCCCCGGCACCGATGACCAGCGCATGGCCCTGAAGGATGCGGGTTTGTCCTTCAATGCCAATGTCGTCCAGCAGGATGTGGCGCGAGTAGCGCAGCAGCTCGTCGTCCTGCATGGTGCGGCTAGTTGTCTTTTTTCTCTTCCTTGCGTTCCACAAGGGTCTTGCTCACCAGCACCGGCTTGCCTTTGAGCTGGTTCAGCGCTTGCTGCAACTGGAAGTCCTTTTCGGTGCCGAATTCAGGCGCACGGCGCTCGGACGCTGGCTTGCGCGACTCTTCTTCCAGGCGCTTGAGGGCTTCTTCGCGGGCCTTCTCACGGGCGGCGTCTTTCACCTCTTCACCCTGGCCGCTGCCCAGATGTTTTTCCAGATCGGCTTCCCGCATGCGCAGTGCGGCGTAGGGGCTGCCTTCTTCAGTGTCATCAAGCATCACGTCGGGCACGATGCCCTTGGCCTGGATGGACTTGCCGCTGGGGGTGTAGTAGCGCGAGGTGGTGATCTTCAGACCGGTATCCGGACCCAGCGGACGGAAAGTCTGCACCGAGCCCTTGCCAAACGTCTGGCTGCCCATAATGGTGGCGCGTTTGTGGTCTTGCAGTGCACCGGCCACGATTTCGCTCGCGGAGGCCGATCCTTCGTTGACCAGCACCACCAGCGGCACATTTTTCAGGCCTGCAGGCATGGTCTTGAGCGGGTCAGCGCCTGCGCGGCTCATGTAGTCACGCACCGATGCCTTGAAGGTCTGTTTGCTCTCGGGTGTCTGGCCGTTGGTGGACACCACGGTCACGTTCTCTGGCAGGAAGGTGGCCGAGATCGCAACCGCTGCATTGAGCAGGCCGCCGGGGTCATTGCGCAGATCCAGCACCAGGCCCTTGATCTTGGGGTCCTGTTTGTAGATCTCGTCGAGCTTTTTGGCGAAATCGTCGACGGTGCGTTCCTGGAACTGGCTGACGCGAATCCAGGCGTAGCCGGGCTCGATGACTTTGCCACGCACCGACTGGGCCTTGATCTCTTCACGGACGATGGTGACCGGGAAGGTCCGGTTCTCGTCCTTGCGGTAAATGGTCAGCAACACCTTGGTGGCGGGCTCCCCACGCATGCGCTTGACGGCTTCGTTGAGCGTCAGGCCCTTGACCGCGGTGTCGTCAATCTTGGTAATCAGGTCGTTGGTTTTGAGTCCCGCACGGAAGGCTGGAGAGCCTTCAATGGGCGACACGATCTTGACCAGTCCGTCTTCCTGGGTGATTTCGATGCCCACGCCCACGAATTTTCCGGAAGTGCCTTCCTTGAATTCCTTGAACGACTTCTTGTCGAAGTACTGGGAATGGGGGTCCAGACTGGAAACCATGCCGGCAATGGCATCGGTGATG